>NZLE01000050.1 GCA_002692605.1 Opitutia bacterium | reverse complement strand
CGACTTGCATTTAATTTTAAAGTGGCTCGTTCACCGGCTTTTTCCGCAACAATTACAAGAGGGCTGGCGTTGCTGGCATCAAGCTTGGTTAAGACAGGAAAAATCAAAGTGCAAAGAAGGAATAACAGATGATTCCAATGATCTTTTTGAATTATATTTTTAAAATAAACGGATTCTAAAATTTTCATTTACTGGGCAGCTTGAATGTTCCTGCATTTAAGATATCACTTAGCGATTGGATTAGAATTACTGGTAAAATTCGAAAGTCCGGGCACTTGTCCCATTCCGAGCGGATGCATCAGGCTCATCCTAAACTGCCAAGTTTTATCGCTTGTACCCTTACCTGTGGTCACCGATTCGTTTTCCAACAGGATTTGGTTCCACCCCTGGTTCAGTTGTATAACGGTTTCNTTCCCACGNCCGATTGGTGTTTTGATCAACCATCCGTTGATCCAAATTCTNGANGGNCTTGNGCTNTCGATTTCCAANGCCGCATTTTGAGCNTCCACCGAGTTTACCCAAGTTACGGCATAGGCTTTACCATGCCTTTCGGAATCAAGTGCTCTCCGGAGGTCCGAAAAGTGCTTCTCGGTGGGTTGNACTTTTTTCCAGCGCAAGGTTTGCCCATTGAAAGAGTAATTTTCGCGCAATGTGATTTTACTGAGTTTGTCCGGGAGTTTCATTCCCTGTGTCTCGATTTCATCAAAAGGAAAAGGTCCGATTGCGTGCCAATCCTTCACGGCAATCTTTGGACTATCCCAATAATGACCACGCAACCCGTCGTACACCGCAGATCGGGGAATCTTCGCCGATCGGCTGACAGCCTTGACTACGTTAAAACTCTTCNCCCAACCCATCTTACCCAGCCGAGATCGAAAAAGCGTAAGAACCAAATTTCTCATATTGGGGTTTTCAGGATGCCTGTGCATAAATTGAACGATTGCCTTAGTCCGGTCCAACGGAGAAAAATCGGCCCGACTTAAGCTTCTCGAAAAGGCCCTAAAACCACTGGCGGTATTACCGACAATGGGAATGACGTTGGAAATCAAGTGTCGGGCCCTTTCGCTTGTCAGGTTGTCAAAATCGGTTTCATCCAAAACTTTCCCCGCAGATTCCTGATCAGCGGTGAATTCGTTGATAATCAGGGGGAGTTTCCTCCAGAGGTGAGTGGGAGGAACGGTTTGCGAGACATTGCCTCCGTCATCGTAATAATCCACTCTCAGGAAAAGATCATCGAAATTCTTAGGGAGGGAGGAAAGGGGAATTGCCAACTCGAAAAAAGTTGCCTGAGACGCAAGGTCATGACGAAAAGCGGCCCTGCAACCCGAAGAATTTTGCCCTTCGATGACACCATGCTTGTTCACTCCCAATTCCCAAGTGGGATAATCCACTTCGTTTTTATTTGCCCCGGTCCAAGAAAGCTCAATCTCCATTCTTTCCGAAGGCAGGGGTTGATGAGATGGATTGGGTATCATCACCAACGCCAACAAATGCTTTTGGTCATGCGATAACTGGAGAATCCCCTGNTTCGCGGATACTAGTTTCGGCACTTGCTCGAGGTTTTTCCAATCTCCGTCAAGACCATCGAGACGAATTTCCTCATTTGCAGGACGTATCACAATTCCTCTCGAATCGCTCAACTCCTTGGCCAATTTTCGGGAACTCTCGTTGAAAGTGGTCAAAGGCAGGGTCACCCTTTTCCCATTCCAATCCAACGACAGGTTCACCTCATCAGCCTCAATGAATCCAGCCTCGATGGTCCTTCCCCTCGCATCCGTCCAATTCCTCAGTTGCGTCCATTGGTNCTTCGACTGGATGGTTGTTTCCGAGGATACCTCTTGCGCTTCGCATTTCGCAACGATTCCCTTGCAAAAAAGGATCACAAGACACAAATGGACAGTTTTTTTCAATCCCATCGAAAAACGAAGGACTCGAGACTGGGATGCAAACCAAGAGCTAGGCTTCATCGCTGAAAAATGGGAAGGAAGCGGTAAGGAACCCCGAGAACCAGAGTCGCCACGGCCGTGCCTCCGTGAGGCATATCGCCGTCACCACCGATTTTNCCACTCGCCTCCTGAATTCCAATCATTCTTTCAGCGGCTTTGGGATACCAAAACCTGATGTGGCGGTCTCCGGATTGGTAGCAGGCTTGAACACAATAGAATTGATCCAGCCAGTCTCTTCTTTCCTTAAAGGCCCAGCCGTTTTCCACGCCCTCACCCATGAGAAACTTCCAACCCCGATCAAGGGATTCGGAGCTCAGGTCACCCGCAAGTTGCAACCCCAGAAGTCCGGCTCCCATACGGTAGGCATTGGTCTCGTCGGTGCGGTTCGGCTTGTACCAGAAGGCTCCGGTCTCCTTGCTTTGGCAGGCATAAATGAAAGACTTCGCTCTTTCCAAGGCAAGATCCGGCACCAACACTCCCGCTTCCTTAGCGGAAACCAGTGCCTCAATTCCCATAATCGTAATCGAAAGATCCCCGGATTGCTTTGGGTTGGGATTGTATCCCCATCCGCCCTCCTCATTTTGACTCTTCAGGATTACGCTGGTCCCAGCCCGGACCGCTGGCCCGACTCGCTCATTTTTGGACTGCCCCCATGCCTCCGCCAAAGCCATCACCGCCAAGGCGTGCTGATAAAAGGTACCACTGGAAAAATCGACAATGTAGCCATCGGATCTTTTCCCGGCTTGCCTGACCAGATAATCGATTCCACGCTCCAAGGTTTGTCCGTAACGGCCCTGTCCCGGAACGTGACCTTGCACCATAAAAGCCAAGATTGAAAGCGAGGTGTTCGCAACCCAGTATCGTTCCTTGCCCCAACTGCCATCGGGCCTCTGCTCTCTTTCAAGGTAAGCCAATGCCCGGTCGATCGCTCTCCTTGCATGCGGGGTCAATTCGATTGAAGTGACCCGCTGGTTCTCCGCCAGCAGGTGGTTGGCGGTTGAGAAAATCAGCGCGAACATGCACAACGGGCGGATGAACGCTTTTTTGAGTTTGGCTTGAATCGTCATGATTGAAAAATGATAAGGGTTATTCCTCCAATGATCCAAGCAGTTCAAAATACTCGGCGGTCATGATGCGGTACTCCGCAGGAAGGCGCCTTTGATAATCCTGCCGTATGGCTTGTCTAGCCACCTCGGCCAAATTGCGCTTGGACTGATTGGTTTTGAGATAGTTGCCGGAAACGGGACCACCTCCACCCTTAATCTGAGTGGTTTCATAATGGGTCCCATGCGGCTTGTCGAAACTGGCGGTTGACGAACCGCTGCCTTGACCGGAAGGACCACCCCCCGGCATCATCACGGGAGGGCCAAAGGGATTGGAGGAGGACGATGAACCGCTAGAAGGCTTTGCATTGCCGGGAGAAGATTGAGCGGTCTGCTGACCTTGTTGGTTCGGATCATTTCCCTGATCTCCGTTGGGCTTACCCTGATCGTTGTTTTGGCCCCCTGATGGTTTTCCGGCTTGAGAGGTCTGTGCGGCAACCGATTCGCTCGTTTCGGCCCCGAGGGCTTCTCCCTCCCCCTCGTTCCCGCCCCCGCTCGCGCTTTCCGCAGGATTCTCACCACTCAACAAGGCTTCCAAGTCCTCGTCCCCAATTTCGCCGCCACTTGAGGTTTCGCCGAAGGTCATTTCTTCGAACAATGTGGGGTCATTCATCGCCGGTTCTCCAAAGGGACTGCTTGAAGCGCTTGGCTGATCAAGATTCGTCGGCCCCAATGGTTCCGGAGTGCCTTGGGCAACCGCGGAACCCATGGCCTCGAGGGCTTGGCGGAGAAGTTCCTGAAAATCCTTCTGGGCCTCCAGGGCTGCCCCGGGGTCATTTGCGCTCAAGGCTTCGGCGCTCTTTTTCAGAACGCTTTCGGCTCCTCCCCGGTTCATTTCCTCTTTGCCCGCTTCCCTTGCGTCCCCTTCTTCGTTCTTGGCAATCTCTTCTTTTGCTCCAGCTTGGTCCTTGCCGTTTTCCATTGGGCTCGGGGCACTATCCCCGGGCAATTCCCTTTCCCCGGATGGGGTCGGGTCATCGGACGAGGCGACCGTTTCAGTCTGATCCTGGGGCTGTTGGGAAGGGTTCTCCGCTCTTTGCGGTGTAGCCGAATCCTCAGATTCCGGGTTTGGGAGATTGGCCAACGCCTCTTGTCCCAACGGATTCTCCGGTTCGGGCAAGGGATGGAATCCGGGCATTTCCTCATTCATCCCCGCAGGTTGACGATCAGCCATTTCCTCCAAGTCAAAGCCTTCCAAAGAATTCAAAACATCCTCCAACTCTTCTTTGACGACCTGATCATTCTGATTGGGAATTTCGTTCTCAAGCATGTCTTTCAGGGCATCCAATTGAGCTTCGATTTCGGATTGTTTCTCCATCGCTTCCTGTTTGTTCACCTCGGCCAAATCTGGAGCCAACAGTTGCTCCTCACCCCATTTCATGGTTTGTTCCTCCAGGATCTCGGCATCGGTGAACAATTGGGTGAGGATTTGTTCGAAGGCAGCCCTCTTCTGCTCGTTCCCAACGTCTTTGGCCGTCTTTTTCAATTCGCCAAGAATGACGTCGATTTCCTTGGTCGCGACTTCCAAGTTATCCAAACGGCCCAGACTGCCAATGGCAGCTGCCCGTAGCCTTGCCACCGCTTCGGGAATATTCCGGGAATTGATTTGGTTCAAAACCTGGCGAGCGGCATACATTTTTTCCGCCATGGCATCCTGAATCAGTCCATTGCTTTCCAGATCCGCGATGAGGGCTTCAAGATCCTCAACCGTGTTTTGTATGGTTTTGCCGACTGCCTGCTGAGCCCGTGACTGCGAAAGAAGTTCCCGGTCATGGCCGCTCTGCGCAGACAGGAGAAGCAAGGGCCAAAGAAGGAGGGCAAGCTTGAGGAAGGGATTGTTGATCTCGTGTTTCATTCTTATTCGGATGGTTCGGAGCCGGATGCTTCAATCGCATGCTTAATGAGCATTTCTCGTCTTTCGGACTCGGCGAGGTCGCTTTGCAACTGATTGAATCGCGTGGTTATGTAAGTTTGGTATTCTGCAACGGAGAGGATTTCAACGGAACAGGTTCTCGTCACCGCCTTTCGGGAAGAATCGGAATCAGGCGCAACCTCGGAAACTTCCACGGCGATCTCGATCAAGTCGCCACTCCTCAGATCGGACAAATCCTCCTGGATTTTCCAGCGGAGTGGCCAAGTTCCCGAACGCGGAAACGGCAAATCCTTCTGGCTATCGTTGGTTGGCGGAGTTCCCAGAGAAATGCGATGGCGATTCTTCTCTCCATTCAATCGGTACAGAATTGCAAATTCATACAGTCCGTAATCATCCGATGCCCGAACCGTCAAATCCAGGGTCTTTTGAGGAGTTGCCTGCACCGTCGAACCAGGCGAAATCAGGGTGACCCTAGGCTCGAGATCTTCCCTCAGACTAAGCTTATGAATTTGCCCCTTGAATTCCATACCCCGTTCACTTTCCCTAAAATTAAGTTGGTAAACGCCTGATTGCCTGGCGATCCAAGAGAACTTCACGGCCATTCCTCCCCTCTCAATTTGACCGGCAAGGGAGAATTCTTCAGGGCCATAAAGAGTGGCTTCCGAAATCGCCGAACTCATTTCCACAAGCCAAGTCAAACGAGAACCTTCCGGAACCGCGCTGGAGAGATTTTTCGTCTCATAAGCGGGCAACCCCGTGTAGGATGGGGGTGAGACTGCGAGACTTTGCTTCTCCGCGACAGGGGGGGACACCACGGTGACCGACCCCGGATCCCTGCGAGAATGGGAAAACGCATCCCCAATCTCAAAAAAATACTCGAAGGACTCCTCCACCTTATTCACGGAATAGGTGAAACCTCCATCCTCATTACGGACGAGATTGATTTGCCTCCAGGATTCACTGCCCTCGGATCGTACGAAAACCATCCCCTCTTCGGGCACTTTTCCCCTGACTCCCAGCGAGAGCGAAAGTTTCGACCCCTTGGCTACGGTCGTGCCACCGGGAATTTCAAAAAGGATCGTCTCCGTGGGATAGGCTAGATTCCATCCCAGATAACGTTTCATCGCGACGCTCATCGAATCGCCGAACAGGAGACAGAAGAACAAAAAGACCGAGATGGAAACCGTGGTTCGTTTGAGACTCTTCCTCAGGTCCTTGAAATCAACCGTTTTGGAAAAATCAATGGAACCGGACGCTTGCGCGGCTTGCTGGCTGACCAGACCTAGCAACTCCTGAGATCCCGATGCCTTGGGTATGGGGGAAACGATCTGGACGTAATTGATCAAAAGAGAACCCATTTGCGGAAAGTGTTTTTCCACCCGACTGGCCCAATGAAGGGCATCGAATGGTTTCAGACGAAGAAACCATCGCTTCCTGCCCTGCCAAACGAAGAGGGCCAAAGCCAGGAGCAAGAAGGACCATCGCCCCATCCGAGGCAGGTCGAGCATACGGTCCAATCCGAAGAGAACCAGAAGCAAGGGAGGAAGGAAGAGCAAGGCCCAGGCAAGGCCCTTGGCATGAACGCGCAAACGCTCACGACGCCATAACCGCATCAACCTTTCTTGAAGCGGATCGTCGTTTGCCGTTTTCTCGTTGATACTCATCGTTTACACCAAACGTAACCTTCGACGAAGCCACCACTCCGATCCGGCGACAAGTAAAAGAAGAAGATAAAGAAGGGGATGATCCCATAGGCGGAGCGTAATTTCGCGAACCGACCGGGGGCGCCTCTCTTCGATTTTTGTGGAAATCGTACCTAGATCATCGAGGCGAATCACTTCTCCCGAAGACTTTTTCGCAATCTGCTCGGCAACGTCCAGACGCATGCCCGGGCGACGCATTTCCAGGGATTCCTCAAAGACGGAAAACCGAATGACGTTTGCCTTATCCTTGTCCAGACCCGTAGCGACGATCTCATAATCACCGGGATCCGGAGGCAGATAGTATGCCTGAAAGAAGCCTTTGGCTCCCGGTACCGGGCGTAAATCCAACTCCCGGTCCTCGAAGGAGGAATCATCGACCTTAGCTACGGTTACGGTGAATTTTTCATCTTCCACCGGTTCGAGATAATCATCCAAGACATCCGCATGGAGCCGGACGGACTCCCCCGCCGAATATCGATTGCGATCGACTTCCAAGGTGATTCTCTCATTACCGCCAAGCAACCGGGACAAAGTCATGAACTGGATCGTAGTGGACCAGAAGCTTTCATGGTATTGGCGACCCACTGTTTTTCGCAAACGCCAAAGTAATTCAGTGCCGACGAACATCGATTTTCCGGCTCCGAACCTCTGCCAGGCGACCAAAGGATAAGGCAAGCCATCCACTCGCTTCCGCCCAAGCGTCACCAATACGTTCGCACCGGGTTTAGCCGTGACGGATGGGGCCTGATACAAAGGCGATATCTGAGACCACAACTTGCGGGCCATGGACTCCTCCACTCCGAGCGTGGCGATCCTTCCCAAAAGACCTTCATCAGTGGGCGAAGCAACGAGCTCGTTCGGAACCGGCGCCCATTGGTCTCCCCTCAGCTTGACCGGAAGCAGGTCTTCAATGGGTGAGCCTCGATAACTTTGGGGCGTATGAGCCGCCCCCCCCAACATCAGCATGGCTCCGCCCAACCGGTTCACCTGCTTGACCATCCACTCCATTTGCTTTCGCTCGAAATACCTGGAATCGACGTCCCCGAGGATCACAAGGTCAAAATCGAGAGTGGATTCGCCAACCGCCGGAAATTCGCTGATGTATTCCGGCGAATACTTGGCGAGGTCGGGATCTCCCTTGGTCATGAGAAACTTGACCTCCAGCCTTGAATCCCTCATCAGCACGGTTCGCAGGTACCGGTATTCCCAGCGAGGGGCTCCCTCCACGTAAAGAACCTTCACCTTATCGTCCAAAAAGGTAAGGAATCTTTCTTCCTTGTTATTGATCAAGGAGATTTCATTTTCGACACCCTCCAGTTCCAACTGCAGCCTGACCCGCCCCTTGCGAGTCTGTCCCTTCAGGGGGATTTCCACAATTTGCTGCCCCCCCACATAGGTGATCAATTGGCGAGAGACCTCCTCATCTCCCAGACTGATTACCAGATCGGTCGACATCCCATCCAACTCGGGCGTGGAGGACAACTGAACCTTGAGCGGGATTTCCTCTCCGGGGAAGACCCGGTCCCGAAAGTGAACCGAAAGGATGGCGGCATCGGGCGAATTCGATTTTCCAATCGGCACGGGGAAGACCGCCACCCCTCTTCGACCAAGCTTACCGGCAACGCCAACCGGATCAATGCCTTCATTCCAAGCCATGTCGCTGAACAGGAGAACTGCGGACACGTCCTTCTCCTTCAGTTCGTCCATGGCCGATCCGATCGCAGAGCCGCCCGCTTGGGGAACCTCATCCCTTAGGCCCTCCACGCTTGCCGACTTCAGCTCATTTCCAACTGTCAACACCTCGATTTCATGATCATCCCCCAGTTGCGCAAGAACACTTTCGGAAGATCCCGAAAAGGCCTGAATTGCCTTTCCCCACCTGCTTTCGTCGCCATCGTCGCTTATGCTCATGCTCTCGGAACGATCCAGCAGAGCAAAAATCCGGCTTTCGCCTTTTTTTTCAAATTTAAAATGAACCTGAGGCTGCAGGAGAGCCAACACCAGAAGCGCAAGCCCGCTGAATCGCAGAAGAACAAGCAGGCCTTTCTTGCTCGGAAAAGATTCCCTGTAACAGGACCATCCCACGAAGACGAACGCGCCGACAAGGGCAAAACCGAGGAAGGTGGGGGGGAGGGGATTTCCAAGTTTCCATTGAACGGCGCTGATTTCCTCAACCCCGATCATTTTACCCAAAGCGCCGTATAGAGAATCAACCATAGCCAACTATTGCTTCACTCCGACTCCGAAACCGGTTCGAATGACGGGAGCTCTCCGTTGCTTCCTTCTGGTTAACTCCGTGGACAATGCGGACTGCCCGGCAAAAAGGAGCAAGGCCGCAAATGCGAAGAAACTACCCAAATGCGTCTGATTCACCGAGCTTTCCGTCGAATTCGGATCACTGATCACCTTAACCTCCGTTCCCTTGAGGAATTCTTGCAATTCGGAGACCGTAGCGGGCTCGAGATTGCTCTCTTTGGAATCCAAATTCGCTGCAAGCAATTCGACCTCCGCATTTTCTCCAAGTTGCAACTCGTGAAAACCAGGCAACTCCGCTTGACTCAGGATGAGTTCGAGGTACTTCTCGTCTCCCGCCACTTCCCGTCGCATGGGAACGCTGACCTGCCCATCGGGATGAAGAAGTTTGGGCTCAGCGCCCAAACGATTCGCCTGGACGGTGATGCTCACGGATTCACCGATTCGAAGCACTCGCTGGATTCCGCTCCCCGACAATTCATGAAGCAAAAGATGAAACAGGATCGGACCAACCGGATTCAACGGAAGCGAACTCCATTCACGCCCGGGGCCTGTGGTGAAAAGAGCTACCTTTCCCCTGCCCGCCTCATGCATGAAAAGAAAGGGTTTGCCGTTATCCAAAGTGAGCAGAATCTTAGAGTCCGCTCCGACGGCAACGTCATGATAACCGGCAACCTGAAAATCGGAGATTTCCGCTTGCAACCGATTCAACTCCAGACCAAACGGGTCGGATTGACCGAAAACTCGGACTTGGTGACTCTGACCCGCATCGGGCGTGACCGAAGAATTCCAAGTCAGGGGAACCAATGCGCCAATCGTTCGTTCGGCTGAAAAAGCGTCCATTTCACTTCCGGCATAGACCAAGAGACCGCCGCCGCCTCGAACCCCGTCCCGGAGGGCTTCCAAGCTCTCTTCGGAAAGATCACCCACGTTGGCCAAGACGATCACCTCACTTTTCCGGATTTCGGCGGGAGAGACCGAAGAGGCGGAAACGATGCTGCAAACCAGGCCCTCGGCATAGCCACTCCTTTGAAGCCGTGAGGCAAGTTCCAGGTAACGCGCTTCCTCGGAACTGCCCTCGACAATCAAAACCTTTACCTTCTCAGGGACGTCAAGGGCGAGGTAAGCCCGGTTATCATCCTCGAGATTGTCGGACTCCATAGAGAGCTCGAATCCATTGGGTCCGGCAGATTCCAACTCCACGCCAAAACGAACGAGTCTTTCCTCTTGCGGTTGCAAAGGCCCCACGGACAGAACGTCCATGACTCTCCCGTCATGCAACAATTCGATCGAGGTGGAAGCGGAGTTTTCACCGTAATTGCAGACTTTTGCGGAGAGACTTGCGAATCCTCCGACCCGGCACACTCCGGAAGCCATATGAAAATCAGACACCGAAAGATTCTCATGGGACTCTTCGAACAGCGGGAGAACGGAAATCGAGGCTTTTTTACTCAGTTCGGCAAATCGTTCCGTGATTGATGGCGAATTTCCTTCCCAGCCTCGCTTTTGGCCGTCCGTAAGGAAAATGACTTCACGGTTTGCCAAATCAGACTCGTCCACCAATTCTTCGATTGCGGATAAGGAAGCCTCAAGTTCGAATCTTTCCGGTTTTACCCGAAGGGAGGAGAGGTATCTCTCCATTGAAAGCTTACTTGGATCCTTATGACGGATCAGGACATCGGCTTGGGACCCGATCGCAATCAAAGATAACCTGCTTCCCGAGGGAAGCGACTCAATGAGCTTCATGGCCTTCTTCTTGGCACGTTCGAAGCGACTCTCATAAGGACCGTGGTTCATGCTGTAAGAGGCGTCAATCGCGACAATCAGTTCCCGCGAAGAACCCGAAAAGAGATCGCTCGCATTGACCAGGACCAAACGCATCATGGCCAATGCGGCAAGCAGTAGCGTAAGGGAGCGAAGCAACATGAGCAGCCAATCCTCGAGCTTGATTTTTTTGGCCTGTCGCTGGGTCGTCTTTTGCAGGAGTTCCATGGCCGCCCAATTCACTTTTTTGGGACGCGCCTTATTCAGAAGATGCAACAAAATGGGGATGGAAACTCCCAAAGCCGCAAGGGTTCCCCACAAAGGTAACGAATTTAAAGCAATCACCCTTGCCGGTTTTTCAGGATTACCAAATCACCAATCATCGCCGAGGCTCCCGCTTCGGGACTTTCTATGCGAAAGGAAATCTTGCTTCCCTCTCCAATGGAAAAAACCTTTTTGATCCAATTGCCCTTCAATTCAATACCGATCACGTCCTTGCCATTCCTACTCACCACCAACTTGGCGCTCGAACCGGAGAATCGCTTGGCATGGAGGTAAAGGACCCCATCCGATGGGGCCGGCATCCGAACGCTTTCACCCGTCGAAAGAAGAAGGGCGCAGCAACAGTACTCCTTTTCCTTTTTTCCCAACCAATCCTGGGTTGCCTTGCCCGACGTCCATATGGGCAACCATTCACCGAAAGCATGGGTTCGAACGTAGCGAATGGCATTTTTCGGCACGCTGAAAACCGGTAAATCAGAAGTCCGAATCGTGACCTTGTCCATGCCCCCGGATGCCTGACCGTGAAAAACCGATCCATCGGTCAATCCGATTTCCATTTGAGCGGAACGAGCCTCAGGACTTTCATACCCGTGGGAAATCACGTAGCTAAGCAAGGAATGGGAAGGCAGAGCGGTCTTCCCCAACTGGGTTGAAAAAACGATCTTCTCGGCAAAAACACCCTCCAATTGACAGGGCACCGGACCTCCCCCCTTGCGAATGAGAATTCCCGAATTCGACGTCTTTGGGAAATCCGCGGGAAGTAGCCTGTCCACCCGGCGAGAAAAAACAATTTCCCGAATGCGTTTCCGGGAAATCACGAGCGGCTTTCCCATGGGTTCGATCCGCAAGGTGAGGGAATCCCGATCCGCGGCAAGAAGCTTACCGAGATAAAGACTCCCATCCTTAAGGAGCACCTCGTGTGCGGGGCCGACCGTGGCGGGATGATCGGTAATCCACTGCAGGACTTGTTGGGGGGAATAGGTTTTGCCATCAATCGCGAAATGGCCTTGGGCATCAAGACTTACCTTTTCGTAAATCCGCGTTGCTCCGTTCGAAAACATGACCTGATCCGCTTTGAGCAAGACCACGGAGGCCAGAAACGCAAGTGCGGCAATCGATTTCATTAGACTTGGGCAAGAGAGCGGGAAGCCAGATAAGAGGCCAGAATGGCCCCAACCGATTCGCTCGTATCCACTAAAACGTGATCCACTCCTGCATTTCCCAAATTCACCCGGTAGCGGTCGATCATTCCGCCAAGCGCATCAAGATATTCCTGCCGGAGTCGGCCCGGCTCGACCACGACCTCATCATCCGATTCCAATCCGATGAACCGGGTGGATTGATCGTAGGGAAAAGTCAACTCGTCATGGTCGAGAACTTGGAAAACGATGACGTTGTGGCCCGCGCATGCGAGCTGATGGATTCCACTCAGGAAACTTTCTTCATCCGTAAGCAGATCACTGATGAGAATCACAAAACCACGCCTTTTCATTCGGCTCGATATTTGGGTAAGAATGCCTCCGACCTCGGTTCGAGAGGAATTCTCAGCCCGGTTCAATTCACGAACCAAGTCAACCAGAACGTTTTTGGATCCCTTGGGAGGAACCAGCCCTCTCAGCTCATCGTCAAAGACCGCCAGTCCCGCCGAATCTCGGTCTTCGACGATTCGGTAGGCAAGTGTGGCGGCCAAACGCTTGGCGTAATCCAGTTTGCTCAATCCGTGGCTTCCCGCAAAGGTCATCGAGGCACTTGCATCCACCAGAAGATATGCCTCATAGTTGGTTTCGGCCTCGTATTTGCGGACGAAATAACGTTCCGAACGGCTGTATACGCGCCAGTCGATGTGACGGATCTCATCCCCGGAAACGTAAGCCCGATGATGGGTGAAGTTCGTGCTCAGACCGGACAAAAAACTGCGATGGCGACCGATNCGCGCCCCCTCAACCGCTCCGCGGGCAATCAGTTCCAAGCCGGAGACCTCTTCCAGCGTAGCGGCGTCTATACAATCCGAATCAAGGACTGAGGAACCACCACTCATCACTACTCTNGGCCAGGCTCGGGTGTGGCTTCTANAATCTGGGTTATGATGTCATCACTGCTCAAGCCCTTGGCCTGAGCCGTGAAATTGGTAATGATCCGATGACGAAGGATNGGATGAACCACGGCCTTCACGTCATCGACGCTCACNTGATATCGTCCGTTGATGGCAGCTCGAACCTTGGCCGCGATGACTAAATTGATGCTGGCCCGGGGACCTGCGCCCCAGGAGATCGTTTCGCGCACGAAATCAGGCGAGGACTCCAGCCGAATCCGCGTAGCTCGAATCAGATCGGTGGCGTAACCGACGATCGCATCCGAGACAACGACTCGGCGGACGACCTCTTGCGCCGCAAGCACCTCTTCCTTGCTCATCACGGGCTGAGGCTTGTCGACTCGGTCCGAACTGATCTGTTTGACGATCTGTATTTCCTCATCGCGAACCGGATAATCCACCATGATTTTATAGAGGAATCGGTCCAATTGGGCTTCAGGCAAGGGATAGGTCCCCTCTTGCTCCACTGGGTTCTGCGTGGCCAAAACGAAGAACGGCGGATCCAGTTTGAAATCTTCGGTACCGGTCGAGACCCGCTTTTCCGCCATGGCCTCAAGAAGAGCTGCCTGAGTCTTGGGAGGCGTACGGTTGATCTCATCCGCAAGCATGATGTTGGTGAAGATCGGNCCCTTGACGAATTTGAAGCATCTCTCACCGGTCTCCGGATCATCCTGCAAGACTTCGGAACCGAGTATGTCGCTTGGCATGAGATCCGGAGTGAATTGAACTCGGCGGAACCCGAGATGCATGCAGTCCGCCAAGGTACTGATCAAAAGAGTCTTGGCCAAACCGGGCACGCCTTCCAAAAGGGCATGGCCCCGGGCAAGNAAAACAACCAGAAGCTGTTCGACCACATCCTCTTGGCCAACGATTACCTTGGAGAGTTCCTCTCTCACCGCCTTGCAGGAATTCATGAGCGAATCAATGGCTGCCTGATCCGAATGCTCATGGGTACTTTGTGATATCGTTTCTTCCATACTACTTATTATTCTCGGATATGAAAATTTCCTCTTTTTTGTTATCTAAAAGGTCGAATTTGGTCTGTTTTTTATATTTTGGGCAAAACCCAAAATCCATACCCGCGATCTCAGTTTTAAACAAGTGCGAATTTCAAAGCCAAGTAAGATTGAAGGGGGCGAAAACAGACTTTGAATCGGCGCCTTGTGGACTTGATCCGAAAATAAATAGGGNGAACCGCAGNCTAATTACCCCGAAAGGTTTCGCTCAGNACAATCTTCTTCACCAAATCCCGCAAACCATTTGAGGACTCCTGCATNTCATCGACGATNCCATCCACCACCAAGCGGTCTCCGCTNTTGGTTGGCCGNCCGATTGCATAGGTGAGCATCTTCTTGGTCAGGCAACGCAAGAAGGTTTCCTTTTGCTCAATCACCAAATCCCTGAATTCCGANGGATTGGAGAAGGTTTTGCCATTGGGAAGTCGACCGGATGAATCAACCTTCAACTTGCGGTCGTAACTCAATCGCCATGCTCCNATGGGATCGTAGTTCTCCAGGGCAAAGCCAGCGGGATCGATTTTATTGTGACACTGGGCGCAGGTGGCGTCCGCCCGGTGCCGGACNAACTTTTCCCGAAGAGTGGTGGCGCCGGTGACGTCGGGCTCGATCTCCGGCACGTCATCGGGGGGAGGAGGTGGCGTGTAATCGAGCAGCTTGTTCATGACGTAGATCCCTCGGATCACCGGGGAAGTGTCCACTCCATTGGCCGATGCGGTCAGGAAGCTTCCGTGGCCNAGTAGTCCGCCGCGTTCAGTTCCGGACAGACTCACCTTCCGAAACTCATTCCCCTGCAACCCAGGCATCCCGTAATGAGCCGCCAATTCTCGGTTGATGAAACTGTAGTCGGCGTTCAACAACTCAATGGGAGAAAGATTTTTTTGAAGCACATGCNCAAAAAGAAGTTCGGTCTCCTTNCGCATGGCAAACTCCAGGTTNTCCCGATAAAAACTGACGAATTCCTTGGATGGGGGCATCTTGCCNATGTTATCCAACTCCAGCCAGAGCCTCAGAAAATTGTNGGNGAATCGCTTGCTCNTGGGATCGGCCAGCATTCGCTCCACTTGCTTGGTCAGGACNGCAGGATCCTTCAGACTCCCCTGCTCCGCNGATTCGAGGAGCTCGNTGTCGGGCATCGATGACCATAGGAANTAGGATAACCTCGAAGCGAGGGCATACTCATCCAACTCNCCCTCCCCTTCGTTTAAGTAAAGAAATCCGGGAGCGGAAAGAATGGTTTGAAATCCTAACTGCAAAGCATTCAGGGGAGCCAAACCCTCCTGGAGCTTGCCTTGCACCATATCGAGGATGGGTCTGAGTTCCCCCTCCAACGGAGGTCGACGGAAGGCAAGTTTGGCAAAACGAACCAATCGATCCTCGATTACCTCCCAACTCAAGCTCTCGGGGCTCAGATTACCGTAAAGAGTATCATGTCCCACGGGTGGCCACTCTTCAATGTGAGGACCATCCACTTGTATTTCCCAGACCCTAAGCACTGGTCCTTGATAGGCTTTTAAGGTGCCATGCCAACGCTCGTACCCTTTTTCACCCGAGGATTTCATCTGGGCAAACGGTTGAAACTCTGGGAATTGATCTGCTTTGTTCAATAACAGACGGACCAGGCGTTTCGCCGCCGCCGTACCGTTTCGAAATCGGACCTCGGGTTCGTAACCTTTTTCCAGATAACCGGTCCATTCGAACCACTGGGGCTCACTCTCGGTCAGNTCAAANGAAGAAAGAGAAACCGATTTGGTTACGTTGCCGATGCCCACGGCACTGCTCCCGCGCCGGTCCACTGAGGCAAATTCCATCACCAACGGGTCACCGTTTCTGAAATCCCCCAGAATCTTACCGTATGGATGGATTCGATTCACCGCCGCCGCCTTCACCCGGATGGTGTANCTTCCGCTGGCGGGAAATCCCCCCGTTCGGTTGAAATGCTCGAATCCGAGATGCCCTCCCCTATAAAAACGCCCGTACAAATCCGTGTAGGGNGTCTCGGGAAGAAAACGATAGCGGTCNACTTGNAAAAGCTTGGGCATTCCATTGGATTCCTTCCCCCTGAAATAGAACGGNGATTTCTGGGCGTAGCTTTTGCTTTCGGGGCGCCGTTCAAATTTCGTGGCACGGGTAATCGCCTCCTCTGCTGCGGGAAAATATTTTTCGAGCAACAATCCGGACGTGACCAGCTCGGCTCCGTCATTATCAAAACCATCCACGATCACATCCGCAGGGAAATCCGCGGCCGGGTTCCAGGACTCCGTATTCAGTCCNAGCAGATCGCTGACTGTGTTGGCATACTCAAACTTATTAAGCCGGCGCAGCACGGTGTGGTTNCTGATCCCGGAAAATTTTTCGCGGGCATCGGCGATTCCGTTGGTGATCAGTTCGATCACCGCCAATCTTTCCTCCTCACTCGGCTGACTTTCATCTTCTGGGGGCATGTCCCCTAAATTCAACTGATCCACAACTTCCTGCCACAATTCCTGTTCCCGAAAATCTGCGATTGTTGAGGACAGCATGTCGAAACGCCGGTCCGCTTTCTGCTTTTCCGCTCCATGGCATTGGTAACAATACTTGCTCACAAATTCGTGAGGCATTGCCCTGGGGTGCACCGGTTGATTGACAGGACCTTCGAGGGTATTCCGGACATACGCTTGGTCTTGCTTCGAAAGCAGAGTGAGTGGAAANAGGAACTGTTTGGAATCACTTCTTTCAACGGTGAGCTTGTCTCCTGACTTACTTATCAGACGGGCTTCAATTTGCTGACCACTGCTCGAAGTCCAAGTACGCAATGGAAATTCAGCGGAAAAACACTTGGCNCCGAAAACCAATGAAAAAACAACCGAAAGAAATACGTTTCTCATGGAAGACCGAACCACAAACTCCAAGTGAGCCAAGTCAAAACATGCGAAGCTAAACATCGCTCAAGAAAAATTCAGTCCGGAAAAGGTGCCGTTGCTCTTACCAAAAGTATCACGCTCCACTCCAAACCATTGGAGGGCGGACAGCCACAGATTGCAGAGAGGCACTCGTTTATGATGTTCGNCCGGACTAACCAAGTGACCCTTATGTTGCAAGCCACCCCCAGCCATCAGTACAGGCAAGTCCTTGTTGCTNTGCTTGGATCCGTCGCTCATTCCACTACCCACGATCACCAAGGTGTCGTCAAAGATCCCGGCTTCCTTCAGTCCATCGAACAAGCGATTGACCTGGGTGAAGATATAGTCCTCCGCGAGCTGAAGTTCGGTCAATTTATCCTCGCCCTTGCTATGATGGGAAAGCCCGTGATAACCATAGGTGACTCCATCCAGATCGGTCGTCGAAAACCCGATGGGAATCTCAAAGGTGGCGACACGGGTGGAATCGGTCTGCAAGGCGAGAGTGAGCAAATCGAAAAAGAGGGGCATCTCCTCAATGTCCATCCGCTCCTCATCGGTGATGGGTTGCATGCCCGGTTTGGGCTTGGGCCGGTCCAACCATTCCTTGGACATCTGCAAGCGTTGTTCCACCTCTCGAACCGAGGTAAGGTACTGATCCAGTTTATCCCGGTCAAAACCATCAAGCCTGCCCTGCAAGGACTTGGCGGATCCCATCAGGGCATCCAGCACACTGCTACGATGAGTAAGTCGCTCACGCTCGATATTGCGTTCCGACAACGGAGCTTGGGTAAAGAGAGCGTTGAATAAACGGGACGGACTGTTCACCGGCGGAATCCGAACCCCGGTTCGTGTCCAGCACATATCCGTCCCCCCCCCGATCCCCGCAGTGATGGAAGGGAAACGGGAGACACTGCCCACATGTTCCGCAGCAATCTGGTCGATGGAAACGTTCTTCTCAGGAAAGCCCTTTGATTCCTGCTTTCTTACTCCTGAAAGAAAAGCGTTCACCCCCCCATGTCCACCACCCACATCATGATCAAGGTGGGAAAAAACCGTGAAATCCTTACGATGTTTCTCAATGTTTCTGAGGGTTGGACTACTGATGTAATCCGAACCTGCATCCTTGGGAAAGAACGCCCCAGGGTAGAAGCCCAAATGATTGCCAATGGCAAGCATTCTCTTGGTTCGAGTGGGTTCGACTGCAGCAAGTGCCTTGAACGCACCACTTTCAAGGAAAGGAAGGGCAAGGGACAGACCTGCTCCCTTAAGAAAATTGCGACGATTGGAAAGGTTCGTTGATGACAGGTTCATACTTTTTCTGAGGATCGACTTTATTGTACAATATCCTTTTTACTTATTTAGTGGAATCCTAATCCGAGGCAACTAAGTCACGAATTTGATCGGCATTGGGGCTGACGTCAAAACTGATTTGGATTTGCCAAACCCGCCGAACGAAATCTCACTCTTATCGGAAGCTGTACCGCCAAGCATGTAACGATAAGGGTGCGAAAGCGCCGGCTGCGCTTTTGACCGCAGCCAGCTGAATGATTGGTGTAGGAAAACGTCCGTCATCCGACATATCTTAACCGAATTTAGGTAAACGTGTAATGTTTTTTCAAAAAAAAGTAATAAAGATTGAGCAAGAACCTCATCGTAGAACCGAAACGAAAGGTTTCGCATTCGACTCAAACGGGAGAACTCAACCCCGGCTTGTTCGAAAGCCACTTTTTTTAATATCGTAAAAAAGTAAGTTAATTCTTTCAGAAAGCGCTTTCAGCAGTAAGAATGGAAACCTTCACCTTGTTTTGAGAACCTGCCTACATCATCTTCGTTATCCCGTGCTTTTGTTCTGGGTGCTGACCGCCCGAGCGGAATCCCCGAAAAACCTTTTCTTTGAGGAAAAGATTTTTCCCATCCTCGACAGTCACTGCATCAAATGCCATGGACCTGAAAAGCAAAAGGGAGATCTGCGCTTGGACCTTTTGTCCACCGACTTCCTGAACGACCGAGGGGCGGCGGAAACCTGGCACGACGCATCGGATCAGATCAAATTGGGAGAAATGCCTCCCGAAGACGAGAAAGCCCTTTCCTCGGAACAACGCAAACTCATCACCGAATGGATTGATGCCAACCTGAAGGAAGCAATCCGAAAGATGCAGGGTGAGCATACGGAAGCCGTGATCCGCCGCCTGAATCGAAACGAATACCAGTATACCATGGAAGACCTCCTCGGCTTGGACATGGATTACGTTCTGGGCCTGTCCAATGATCCGCTCTCACCGGACGGATTTCTCAACAACGGCAAATCTCTCGGCATCTCCCCCCTGCAAATCGAACACTACCTGAAGACGGCCCGAAAGGCCC
The DNA here is from genome assembly GCA_002692605.1 of Opitutia bacterium. GTDB lineage: Bacteria > Verrucomicrobiota > Verrucomicrobiia > Opitutales > Seribacteraceae > Seribacter. The sequence continues at coordinate 17,620 of NZLE01000050.1, read as the reverse complement.
TTGGGCTAATCCTTCACGAGGGAAACCAGCCCAAACCCGCTCTTTCCGAAGTCATCTGGAACAAGGGCAAGGTCCGTGGCCCAAGCAGCAAGTTTTACCTCGGTAAATCCTCCGACCGTTTGGGCCGGGTCAATTACTGGCATGGAAACTTCAAAAGACCTCCGAAAACCGGAAGGTTCACCATCAGGATAAAAGCCCGCAAGGAGAGTCCGCCCGGGGCGCCTTCTCCCATCCTCCGGGGAACCTATGGATTTTTCGTGGCGGGGCTTACCTTGAATATTCAAGGGGACTTGCCCGACGTAGTGATCGACTCGAACGAAACCGAGACTTATGAAATCTCGTCTCATGCCCAGTTGTTTCCCATGACTCTGGCCAACGTTCCCGATGACAAACTCAATGGCGTGCTTACTTTCAGAAACGCCCTCGATGACGGCATTCCTCCGCCCAAGCAATTGGAAAAAGTAACCGAAACCAAGGACAAAAAAGGCAAGGTAAAGAAGCAGAAAACCAAGTATTATCCCGAAGATCCCGCTTTCGCCAAGATCATCATCGATTCGGTTGAATTCGTGGCTAACGATTATCCGGTTTGGCCTCCGGCATTGCATCGAAGAATCGTAAGGGCGGAGGAGGATTTGTCCGAAACTCAAATTGCCAAAAAAGTCATTTCCCGATTCCTCGAACGAGCTTGGCGAAGACCAATTGATGAGCCTACTTCAACGAAATGGCACCGGCACTTCGAGAAAATCAGGCTTGAGGAAAACTCCCCTATCCTCGCCTTGAGGGAGACCCTGGCAACCAGTTTGGCCTCCACCCAGTTTCTTTACCTGAGCGAAGTGGAACCGAAGGAAAGCGCATCCTCGAAGCTCTCCTCCCACGAGCTGGCCGCGCGCTTGTCTTATTTTCTTTGGTCATCCATGCCCGACGAAGAACTTCGCGCTCTCGCCGATCGGGACAAACTGCATGACCCGAAAGTGCTCAGCGGTCAGGTTCATCGTATGCTCGAGGATTCGAAGAGCCGGAGGTTCGCGGAAGAATTCAGCACGCAGTGGCTCGACCTTGGCGGGGTCGACCGGGTTGCGGTCAACCCGCGATACCACGCGAACTTCGACAATCGCCTCAAACCTTACATGCAGTCGGAAAGCATCGAGTTCTTCAAGGAGATCCTGACTCAGGACGAGTCAATGATGCAAATCATCGATGCCGACTTCACCATGCTCAACGCCCGGTTGGCGAAGCACTATGGGATGGAAGGACCCAAATCGCAAAAGTTCGAAAGAACCTCCCTCAAGGGAACGAACCGGCCCGGAGGCATTCTCGGGCACGCCTCGGTTCATCTGTCGGGGTCCGACGGAGCGGAATCCCATCCGATCCGACGGGCGGTTTGGATCCGGGAACGACTCCTGCATGACCCGCCCAAACCACCTCCGCCGGACGTACCCGGAATCGAAGAGAGCGTGAGCAACTTCGAGAAACTCAGCCTCCGCGAACAGTTGGAGGTTCACCGGCAAAAGGAAGCCTGCAATGATTGCCACCGCACTCTTGATCCCTGGGGAGTTGCCCTGGAGGGATTCAGCGCGATCGGATTGAGGCGAGAGAAAACCACGGTACACCGGAAGCCCATTACCTCGGACACCATCCTGCCCGGCAATCATCCGGTGAAGGGAGTGTCGGAATTGCAGACTTTCATTCTGACGCATCGCAAGGATCAGTTCGCTCATGCCCTGTGCTCCAAGGTGCTGGTCTATGCCTTGGGGCGATCCCTGACCCTGGACGACGAGCTTTTGATCGATGACTTGAAAAAGGACTTTTCCAAAGATGGGCACCGCCTCTCGGGTCTGATCGAAAATATCGTTCTCAGCGAAACTTTCGGTTCGCATTAAACTCCCCGCTCCCCCAGAATGAATTCATGAAGACAGCGGCAAAAGATCGCATGACCCGACGATCCATGCTCAAGGCATCGGGCATTTGCATGGCTCTACCCTGGATGGAATCATTGGCGGGTCCGGCATCATCCGAGCCTCCCCGAAGATTTTGCTCCATCTACTTCCCCTATGGAGTGAGCTTGCCCAATCAGGAGAGTGAGTTCGCCCAATGGAACTGGTTTCCCCAAGGCGAAGGCAGGAATTTCACCTTCAACAAATCCCTGGAACCTCTCAACGAATTCCGAGACCATGTGACCGTTCTTGGCGGACTGTGTCATCCGAAAGTCAAGCGCATCGGTGGCCATGACAGCGGAGACACCTTCCTGACCGGCGAAGAAATGAGCTTAAAGGCCAACGGCCTGAAGAATTCGATCTCACTCGATCAGTTCATGGCGAGTTCTCATCGATTGGGATCGAAGACTCGTTTCTCGAGTCTCGCTCTTTCCTCCGACGGCGGAACCGGAATGCCAACCCGGGCCAACACGCTTTCCTTCTCCAACACCGGCCAACCGATTCCCTCCTTCAATCGCCCCGCTCTGGTATTCGAGAGGCTCTTTGGTCTAAACGGAGAATCCATTGACGCCCAGAGAAAGGGGCTCACCCGAACCGGGAGCCATCTGGACCTCTTGTTGGACGATGCGAAATCCATGCACCGAAAGTTGGCGAAAACGGATCAGGACAAGCTCGATCAATATCTCACCTCCGTGCGTGAGATCGAACGGGACGTGGAACGGTCCGCGCAATGGTTGGACGTGCCCCGACCCAAAGTGAATGCCCAAGGTCTTAGCCTCGATGCCGACAACGAGACTCCCGACAAACTCATTTACACCATGCTCGATCTGATCGCCCTCGCCTTTCAGACCGACTCCACCCGCTTCGTGACTTACCAATTGGCAAGCATGCATGGAGCCATTTCCATCGCCAATAAGTTCCCCTCTCTGCTTGGCTTTCCAAAGGATGCCCACGGTTTGGCTCATGGAGCAGGCAAAGGCTTGGGAGCCGAGAACAAGGGAAAGTGGGACCTTTACCAGACCAAATGCTTTGCCTATCTCCTGAAAAGGCTTTCCGAGATGGAGGAAGGAAACGGCTCAGTGCTCGACAATACCTGCCTACTGTACGGAAGCAGCAACAGCAAGACTCACAACAACACCAACTACCCCCTGGTGCTTGCCGGTGGGCGGGACATGGGCTACCGGCACGGTCAGTACCTCAAGTTCGAAAGCGACACTCCCCTCTCCAACCTCTTCGTAACCATTCAAAAGAGAATGGGCGTGGACTCGGATTCCTTTGCGGACAGCACCGGATCCATTGATCGGGTCTAGGCTTCCGGGCTGTTCATCGACAGTTCCGGCATGGCCTCGTAATCCTCGGGACGGAGCTGGTATTCGATGTCTTCCTTATCCTGAGCGGAACCCTCCGCCTGCGTCATAACGTATTTGGCGAAATCCTTGCACCACTGGTCGTTGACGTTGAGGCACTCGACCGGATAGACGTTCCCCCCCCACTCCTTGGCATCCTCAGCCAACTCGTGTCCGAGCTCATCGGTCGTCTCCAGGCAATCCGCTACGAAACTCGGAGAGTAGACCATCAGTTCACGGTTTCCTTCCTCGATCAATTTTTCCACGGTATCCTCGGTGTAGGGGGTGATCCACTCTTCCGACCCAAAACGGCTCTGGAAAGTCATCACCGCCTGTTCGGGCTTGAGGTGCCTCAGACGATCGACGATTAAACGGAAGGTTTCGTAACAATGGCGGTAGTAATCATCTCCCTTGAACACCACCCTTCTTTTCTGCATGCCGTGAAAGGAAATGACCAACTTGTCGATCTCGATTCCCTTATCCTTGAGCTCCTTGGCCTTGGCATCCACCTGAGTGACCGAGTTGTCGATGAAGGCATGGGTGCGGTGAAAGTTGGTAATTACTTCGAAAGTCGGAATCTTGACCCGCTTGGACAACTCCTTGGCCAAGGCGTCCACCCCTGAGGCAATGGTGCTCTCGGAGTATTGGGGGAACATCGGAATGACCATCAGTTTGGTGGCTCCGACGTTGTTTTTCAAGTCCTCCTCCCAACTGTCGTAGACTTCATTGACGTAGGGAGGAGAAAGCAGGAAGGCGTGGTTGACCTCGACGTAGCCCTCGGGGTCGATCTTCTCCAATTCCTTGCGAACGCTTTCGGTGAAGTCCGCCGTGTTGGTGATCAGGGGAAAGCTTTTCCCGTCCCAAATCCGCTCGTAGAGCTTGGCGGACTTGGCGGGCCGAAACGGAAGCACGAAACCATTGAGAATGATTTTCCAAACCCAGGGATTAATGTCGATGACTCTGGGATCCCCAAGGAAATTGCGAAGGTATTTCCGCAGGGCCTTGGGGGTCGGGGCTTCGGGCGAACCAAGTTGCACGAAAACCACTTTTGTCTTTCTTTTGGGGGGAACGTAAGGCGCTATCATGATCTTAATGAATTCATCCTATGGGATAGGGAAGTTATTTCAAAACGCCAAACGAATTGTTCGCAAAAGTGATCCCGTGTTTTGAGCCAACTAGGCGATCAGTTCATCGATCACCCGGCCGTGCACGTCGGTCAGACGGTAGTCCCGTCCCTGAAAGCGATAGGTCAGTCGTTCGTGATCGAGACCCAGCAAATGGAGAATGGTCGCCTGCAAGTCATGAACGTGGACCGGGTTCTCGGAGACCGAAAATCCAAGCTCATCGGAGAGTCCGTACTCGAAGCCTCCCTTCACTCCCCCTCCCGCCATCCACATGGTGTAGACGTCGGGATAGTGATCGCGGCCCAGAATGCTGGTCTTGGAGGTTCTTCCCTCGCGGAAGGGAGTGCGACCGAATTCCCCTCCCCAAATCACCAAGGTTTCATCGAGAAGTCCCCGTTGCTTCAAATCCCTGATCAAGGCGGAAACCGGTTTGTCCATGGTGGCGCACTTACGGGTGAGTCCATCCGCGATTCCGGTTTCCTTGGTGGTTCCGTGAAAATCCCACCCCCAGTCGAAAAGTTGAATGAAACGGACGTCAGCCTCCGCCAAGCGCCGGGCGAGCAGACAGTTATTGGCCAGACTGGACACTCCGGGCTGGGCTCCATAGGCTTCCAGGGTTTGGGCAGANTCCCTCGATATNTCCANCACCTCAGGNACGGAAGCCTGCATCCGAAAAGCCAGTTCGTATTGGGCAATCCGCGCTTGAGTGGCGGGATGTCCCATCTCGCTCAACTGCAGACGATTCAAGTCCGCCAGCGCGTCGAGACTCTTGCGTCGGGCGGAACGGTTCATCCCGATGGGGTTGGAGGAATAGAGGATCGGATCCCCCTTCGAGCGGCATTGCACCCCTTGAAAGACCGANGGCAAAAAGCCCGACCCAAACGAGTGATTGCCCCCATTGGGTTGGGTCCCACTTGAAATCAAGGCCATNAAACCGGGCAGGTCCCGGTTTTCGGAACCGAGACCGTAGGTGATCCAAGAACCCATGGAAGGCCGGCCCGCCCGGGGGGAACCGGTGTACACGAAAAGCTCGGCCGGAGCATGGTTGAATTGGTCCGTGGTCATGGAATGGATGACGCACATTTCATCGGCAACTTCTCGNAAATGAGGAATCGCATCGGACATCCAGATTCCCGAACTTCCATGGCGGGACCACCTTCGGCGCGAGCCCAGAAGTTTGGGGATTCCCGAGGTGAAAGCGAACTTTCGGCCCTTGACGAAGGCATCCGGGCAATCCTCTCCGTCACGCTTGACCAGTTCGGGNTTNGGATCGAACAGATCGAGATTGGGCGGTGAACCGGTCATATGCAGATAAATCACCCGNTTGGCCTTGGCCGGCAAGGGACTNTTTTGTGGCATCAGAGGATTACGGACGGAAAACGGAACNCTACCAGCGGAAGGAGACGCTTGGGCAAGCGCCCCCAAGGCGATCCCCCCGAGACCGAGGCAGGAGTTTTGCAGAAAATACCGNCGGGTCCGGGCTTCCAAAAGTCTGTGTTCGGGATTCATAGACTTACCTCTTCATGAAAATTTCATCCAAATTGAGAGTCACGTTGGCCACCACCGTCCATGCCGCCAACTCCGCATGACCGAACCCGCTTGGAGCCGGCCCGATCGGAATCTCAGCCAAGTCCCGGGCCGCCGCCGGACGATTCNGGTAATCCCGTTCGACCTCTTCGTACAGGGAAGCCAGGCGGTCAATCTCCGCAGTCCGAGGTTCGCGGATCAGGCAACGGCGCATAAGGAAGCGAAGGCGGTCCCGNAGCGAACCGTCCCTTTTCAAAGTCATCCGGCCCAAAGCCTGAGCCGCTTCCACGAAGACCGGGTCATTGAGCGTGACCAANGCCTGCATCGGNGTGTTGGTGCGGTTCCTTCGAATCGAACAGACCTCACGGTTGGGAGCGTCGAACGCACTCATCGAAGGATAGGGGGAAGTCCTCCGCCAGAAAGTGTACAGTCCCCGACGGTAACGATCCTCTCCCACGCTGGTTTCCCAATCGAGTTTTCCTCCGAATGCGGTCTTGCGGGCAACTTCCGGTTGCGGAGGCATCACCGGCGGACCATACATCTTTCGGCTCAGCAAACCGCTGAGAAAAAGCGTTTGGTCNCGGACCATCTCCGCAGANATGCGGAAGCGCGGACCCCGGGCAAGCAAGCGGTTTTGGGGATCCCGCTCAAGGAGTGAGGAATCGATCTTCGAAGACTGACGGTACGCGGTGGAGGAAACCATTTGCCTGAGCAGGCGCTTCAGGTCCCACCCGTTCTCCATCAGATCGACCGCCAGCCAATCGAGCAGTTTTCCGTGGGAAGGCGGGGAACCCTGAGAACCGAATTCCTCACTCGTCTCCACCAGACCCACGCCAAACAACTGTTCCCAATAGCGGTTCGCCAGCACCCGGGCGGTCAGCGGGTTNGCCTCATCCACCAACCAATGGGCCAAACCGAGACGGTTCGCTTCCCGCCCCTCGGGCAAGGCATGAAAGGCCGCCGGCACCCCCGGCCGGACCTCCGACCCCAAGTCGAGGTAATTTCCCCGGATCTGCAGGTGGGTCTTTCTGCGCTTGTCCGGCTCGAGCTCCCTCATCACCGGAACCGTGGGAACGTTTTGGTACTTTTCATCCTCCGGCAATCCCCGACCTCCCGCCAAGTCCTTGTTCAGCGCGGTCAGCTTGCGNTGGAGCGAATGAGGTTCGAACTTGCCCAGGGCATCAAGGTAGCGAGTAAAGTTCGACTTTTGCAAAAAGCTCATCGCGGAGCGGTTCCGGGGCAACGNGCTTTCCCACTCGGATGCCAATTTCCGGCGATGGGCATGAACCCAGAGAGGACGGTCTTTCTCATCGTAGGCGACGATCCAAAGGGGAAAGGAATCGGGAGAGGCATTCTCGTCGAAGCGGACCCGGATTCCCTCAAGAAGNCGCCCGGNCNTAAGACTGAGCTCCATCCAGGGAAAATCCCCGACCTCCGAAGGATTCTCTGCCTTGACCTCGAAGTCCCGGCCCCAACGGACCTTNCTGGGTTCGAGAGCGGTTCCTCCCTGCGCGAACAANTCCACTGCCTCGATGGGCAGAACGGTGTTCTCCCTCGTGGAAAGGATGCGCAAGGAACGGATCAGAAAAGGACTGTCGGAAGAACGCCCCCATGCTTCNCTCCGTTCCCGATAAACTTTCTCCGNACGAACGATTTCCTCCTTCAGGTCGTGAATTTGCCAGCTGAGATTTTCCCTTCTCCGTTTGGTGGCATCGTCGAAAACCGTGAGCACCGGGCGCTCGTCGCCCTTGTCGGAATCTTCCGTCTGGTTGAAAATCGCAAAGAGCTTGTAGTACTCCTCCTGAGTGATGGGGTCGTACTTGTGAGTATGGCATTGGGCGCAGTCGATGGTGGTTCCCATCCACACCGCAAGCGTGGTGTTGACCCGGTCGACCACCGCCAGATTTCTGAATTCCTCGTCGATGGTTCCCCCTTCGTTGTTGGTCTGCGTGTTCCGATGAAAGGCGGTGGCCACCAATTCCTCCTCCTTGGGTTCCGCAAAGAGATCCCCTGCGATTTGCTCCAGAGTGAACTGATCGAAGGGTTTGTTTTCGTTGAAGGAACGAATGACGTAATCCCGGTANCCCCAAATGGTCCGTGGTGGATCATCCGCATACCCCGCCGAATCCGCATAGCGGGCCAAATCCAGCCATACTCTCGCCCAGCGCTCACCAAAGGAGGGCTTGGCGAAAATTCGGTCCAGGAGAGATTGGTAGTTTCGCTCNGTAGGGGCGGAGGCGAAGTCGTGAGCCTCTTCCCAAGTGGGCGGTAGGCCCGTGAGATCCAGAGAGACCCGGCGGATCAGGGCAAAAGGATCTGCATCGCTTGAGAAACTCAAACCTTCGCCTTCCAGCTTTTTCAAAACGAAGCGATCGATGGGCGTGCGGACCCGGTTCCTTTCTCGCACTTTGGGAAGAGGGACTTTTCGTGGAGTTCGATAGGACCAGTGCCTGGAGTATTCGGCTCCCTGACGAATCCAATTCTTCAGCAAACCGACCTCCTCGTCATCCAACCGGTCCGCCTTTCCCTGAGGGGGCATGGCATCCGGATCCCCATGCGGAAGAGTNATCCGGGATAGCAGGGAGCTCAGATCCGGGCGACCGGGGTGAATCGCCCGGTTTCCTCCCAAAACCCGAGTGGCGCCATCCTGGGTGGACAGGTCCAAGCCCGCCTTCCGGCTTTCCTCGTCGGGTCCGTGACAGGCAAAGCAACGATTGGAGAGAAGGGGTTTGATTTGCCGGTCAAAGTCCACGGAGTCTCCCGCTGCAACGGAAAGGATGCAAACGAGCGATGATGCTGGAACGAAGAGTTTCACCTCGGTTTGAAAGGTCGGAAGCAAACAACCTATGCCCAAACCGCCCTTGGGGAAAATCAAAAATGACGGATGGAAGTTTTTCCAAGCCGGGACGGGCAGGGTGAANTCAGGCGATCAAGTCCTTGACCACGTGACCGTGAACGTCGGTCAGACGGTAATCCCTTCCCTGAAAACGGTAGGTCAACTGCTCNTGATCGAAGCCCAGAAGATGCATCCAGGTTGCCTGCAAGTCATGGACGTGAACGGGGTCTCTGGCCACCCCGAATCCAAGTTCGTCGGAATCCCCATGCACGTGTCCGCCCTTCACGCCACCCCCCGCCATAACCATGGTGTAGCAGTCGGGAAAGTGATCCCGACCAAGCACCGTTCCCTTCGAAGTCCGTCCTTCCCGAAAGGGAGTGCGTCCGAATTCGCCTCCGATGATGATCAGCGTCTCGTCGAAGAGTCCGCGTTCCTTCAAATCCTTGATGAGGGCGGATATGGGCTTGTCCATGGTGGCGCATTTGGTGGTCAACCCGTCCCGGATATCCTCCTTGGGATTGGTTCCGTGAAAGTCCCAGCCCCAATCGAAAAGCTGGACGAAGCGGACACCCTTTTCCGCCAATCTTCGGGCAAGCAGGCAATTGTTGCCCAGACCGGCCCCCCCGACCTCGGCTCCATAGGCGTCGAGGGTCGCTTGGGATTCCTTGGAAATGTCCATGACCTCGGGCACCGAAGTCTGCATGCGGTAGGCGAGCTCGTACTGGGCGATCCGGGTCAAGGTCTCGGGATGAGCGAACCGTTCGGCCGCCTGATGATTCAGGTCCCTGAGGGCGTCCAGACTGGCCCGCCGCAAGCCGCGGTTCATCCCCGGCGGATCGGAAACGTAAAGCACGGGATCTCCCTTGGATCGGCACTGTACGCCCTGATAAACCGAGGGAATGAAGCCCGCGCTGTAGGAATTCTTCCCCCCGTTGGGTTGGGTGCCGCTGGAAATCAAAACCACGTAGCCGGGCAAATCCTGGTTCTCGGAACCGAGTCCGTAAGTGGTCCATGCCCCGAAGGAGGGACGGCCGGGTTGCGGAAAACCGGTGTGCACGAAGAGCTCGGCGGGGGCGTGGTTGAATTGATCGGTGTGCATCGATTTGATCACGCACAGATCATCGGCATGCTCGTGGAAATGGGGAATCGCATCGGACATCCACATCCCCGACTTTCCATATTGCCCGAAGGTTCTGGGGGTTCCCATCAACTTGGGAGTTCCCGAAGTGAAGGCGAACATCTTGCCCTTGACGAACTCGTCCGGGCAGTCCTGATCCGTCCGCTTGACCAACTCGGGCTTGTAGTCCCACAGGTCCAAGTGCGGAGGCGATCCGGTCAGATGGACGTAAATCACCCGCTTGGCCTTGGGGGAGTAATGAGGGTCTCGGGGAAGCAGCGGATTCCGGGGAGCTTTCAGGGCGAAGGCTTCCGGCGTGAGAAGCTGGGCCAAAGCCCCCGCGCCCAGTCCCATTCCGCAGTGTTTCAAAAAATGACGCCGGGTGTTGAGTTGGATTTTTTCAAGCAATGGATTCATGGCAAACGAAAGATACGGTTTATCGCTTCATAAGCATTTCGTCGAGATTGAGGAGAAGGTTTCCGGCAACCGTCAAGGCCGCCAAATCCTCGATTGCCCGGCCCTCCGGGGCGGGGCCGATCGGGTCGGTGGCCATTTTTTCGGCAAGCTTGGGATCCTTGAGGTACTTCCCCCTCACCTCTTCGAACAGCCGAATCAGGCGATCGGATTCACTGGGCTCGGGATTTCTGGACAGGCAAATTTCAAAACCCCTGGCAATCCATTCTTCCGGTGACCCGCCCGAAGTCATCATCCTACGGGCGAGAGCTTGGGACGCTTCCACGTAGACCGGATCATTCATTGTGACCAAAGCCTGCAGGGGAGTATTGGTGGTTCCGCGACGAACCGTGCACACCTCGCGGTTAGGCGCATCGAAGGCAACCATCGAGGGATAGGGATTCGATCTTCTCCAAGTGGTGTAGATTCCCCGCCGGTATCGGTCCTCTCCCCTGCTCGTCTTCCAATCGATACCGCCTCCGAAGGCGGCCTTCAATCCCATGTCGGGTTGAGGCGGATTCACCGGAGCTCCGTACATTTTCGAACTCAGCAGGCCCGAAACCGCAAGGGCCTGATCACGGACCATCTCCGCGGACAAGCGAACCCGCGGGCCGCGCCCAAGCAAGCGGTTGAGCGGGTCATCCGCAGCCATCCCATCGGTCACGTGGGAACTTTGTCGGTAGGTTTGGGAAGTGACCAGCAACTTGATGAACGCCTTGACGTTCCATTTTCCCGCAATCATTTCCGTGGCCAACCAATCAAGCAGATGAGGATGGGAAGGCAGCTCACCCTGGGAACCGAACTCCTCGCTGGTGGCAACCAGGCCGATGCCGAATATCTTCTCCCAAAACCGGTTGGCGGTTACGCGCGGGGTAAGGGGATTCTTCGGGTCCATGATCCACCTCGCGAAATCGAGGCGGTTGGGAGAATCCGCGGCTTGCGGAGCGTCGAACAGGGAGGAGGGAAAGCCCGCGTGGACCTGATCGCCGTGGCTCAGATAGGAGCCTCGCAGATGCACGAAGGTGTTTCGTCTCTTGTCCTTGGCCCGTTCCCGGAAGATGGGAACCGTAGGTCCCCTGATTCCACTGAACCGCTTTTTCAACCCTTCGAGCTTTTTGCGGGCAAGAGTGAGCTCATTCGGAGCGGCATCCGTTTGGTATCGGGCGACCGCTTCCTTTTCCTCCTTGCTGAAGTTTTCGAAGCGGAGGGGCAGGCTGACCTCATAACTGGGGTTGGGAGTCTGCTTGATTCGCCGGACCCAGTTGGGTTCCTTGTTTTCATTCAAGGCTACGATTTGAAACTCCTTGATCCGCCCAGCGGTCCCGCCATCGGTCCGGTTATGTACCACGATTCGATCGATTTTCTTCGCAGAGCCAAGGTCGATCTCCAGCCAAGGATCGTCCGCCTTCGCGGTGTGCGTGACTGATTTGCTTTGATAATTGCCGTCGGCGTTTCCATCGATGGCCAAATGAGCCGGCCCGTCGAAACCGGTGCTGATCTGACTGGCCTTGCCGGACCGGGCAAGGTTTTCGCCCTTGGCAAAAATCTCGACCTCCGCCAAATGAAGGAAGCCCTGCTTCACCAAGTTGGTCACCCGGACGTATCGGGTCTTCAGTTCGCCCTCCCTCCTCTTGGTCTCAACCGGATGATTAACCGCATTCTTCTCAAGTTCCGCGATCCGCTCTTCCTGAGCCTCCATTTGCTTTCCCAGAGAATCCCTTAGTTGGAGAACGGATTGGTCCTTCAGTTCCAGCACGGGGCTTTCATCCCGCCTGTCGGCATCCTCGGTTTGGTTGAAGACGTCAAAGACCTGAAAGTACTCGTGGTGGGTGATGGGGTCGTATTTGTGCGTATGGCACTGGGCGCAGGCCATGGTCGTTCCCATCCAGGTGGCGAAGGTGGTATTCACCCGGTCCACCACCGCCACGTTGCGGAACTCCTCGTCATTGGTTCCGCCCTCGTTGTTGGTTTGGGTATTTCGATGAAAGGCCGTGGCCACCAATTGACTCTCGGTAGGCTCGGGCAACAGATCGCCCGCCAGTTGTTCGATGCTGAACTGGTCGAAGGGCAGGTTGTCGTTGAAGGCCCGGATGACGTAATCCCGATAGGCCCAGATGGTCCGGGGGCGGTCGTCCGCATAGCCCGCGGAGTCCGCGTAGCGGGCGAGATCCAACCACATCCTCGCCCAGTGCTCTCCGAACTCCGGTCCGGCCATCAGGCGGTCGACGTAGTTTCCGTAGGCATTCGGGCTCTTGTCGGCAAGAAAGGCATTCAAGTCCTCTGGGGTCGGGGGCAGTCCGATCAGATCGAGGGAAACCCGCCGGGCGAGCGTTCGCCGATCGGCCATGGGGCTCAGAGCAAGACCTTCCTCCGCCAACCGCCTTTCAATGAAATGATCGACCGGATGAACCGATTGCGGAACCTCCTCCCGGACGAGGGGCTTGTAGGACCAGTGCTTGTCGAACTTCGCCCCCTGCCGGATCCACTCCCTGAGCAAGGCGACCTCCTCCTCGCTCAAACGCTCTCCCCTGCCCTTGGGAGGCATTAGTTCGGAATCCCCCTTTTCCAAGGTCACCCGGAAAAGAATTTCACTCTCCTCGGGGTTTCCCGGGACAATCGCCGAGTATCCGTCCAAATCCCGGGTGGCGCCTTCGAAGGTATCCAGGCGCAGACCCGCTTCGCGGTGTTCCTCGTCGGGACCGTGGCAGGCGATGCAGCGGTTCGACAGCAGGGATTTGATTTGGGAGTTGAAATCAATCGAATCCGCGAGGACCGCACCCGTGGTCGAACAAGCGAGCAGGAAGCATTGGGAGAATCCCTTCATAGTACGAAGCCCATGCTACTTCCGGCTTGCTCCTGAGCAAGCCGTTTATTGAATCGTCTCGGAAAAAGGAACCGAGTTCTTTCCCTTCCGGAGACGATAAGATCTTAAATCATAGTGCGGAAAAGCCCGAAATCCTAACCACCCTGCTGAATGAAGCGTTCGAAGTCGGACATTTCGAACCGGCTGCCCACCACCAGAGGCGTGCGCTGATGTATGCTGGTCGGCTCGACGTCCATGATCCGCTTGCTTCCGTCGAGGGCGATTCCTCCCGCCTGTTCGGCCAGCATCGCCACGGGATTGGCTTCGTAAAGCAAACGCAACTTGCCTTCGGCATTGTCCTTGGTCGGCGGGTAGAGAAAGACTCCGCCCTTCAGCAGGGTTCGGTGAAAGTCCGCCACCATCGAGCCGATGTAACGCGAGGAATAATTCACTCCGAGGACCCCGGAGCGCAGACGATCGATGTATTCTCCGTAACGACTGGGAAAGCCGTCGCGGTAGGCTTCGTTCACCGAATAGTACTTCCCCTGCTCGGGCATGGTCATGTTCTCATGGCTCAGGACGTAGGCTCCGATGGCGGGATCCAAAGTGAAACCGTGCACCCCGTGACCGGCGCTGTAGACCAGTATGGTGGAGGATCCGTAGACCACGTAACCGGCGGCAATCTGCTTGCTTCCGGGTTGCAGGACCCAGGCCTCCGGGTTGTCTCCCGTGACCTCGTCCGGTTTGCGCAGGATTGAAAAGGTGGTGCCCACGCTGACGTTGACGTCGATGTTGGAGGATCCGTCCAAAGGATCGAAGACCACCGCATACTTGGCTTCGTCCGAACCCTCATGCACGATCATGGGGTTTTCGTTCTCCTCGGAAGCGAGCACCCCGATACTCTCCCGGGAGCTCAGGCAATGCACCAAAGCCTCATTGGAAAGCACGTCCAGTTTCTGCTGAATCTCACCCTGAACGTTGATGTCCCCGTATTCGCCGAGCACGTCGGTCAATCCGGCCCGGCGGACCTGAGCGGAAATCATTTTCGTGGCCAGAGTGATGCCGGAAAGCAAAAAGGAGAATTCACCGGATGCGCCGGGAAAACGCTTTTGCTCCCTCATGATGTGCTGCTGCACCGTGATGATGGATGAAGATTGATCAGGCATGCTCAGCATGTAACACGTAAACGGAGCAAAGAAAACAAGATAACCTTTCACTATGGACTTGATGCCGGAGGGGAATACCCCTGATACTGAAGGACATGAAATGGTTTGCCGCCCTCCTGCTCGCCCTCGGACATTCCGGTGCGCTTTCCTCCGAGCCCCTCAACGTCCTCTTTCTGATTTCGGACGACCTGACTTACACCGCCCTGTCCTGTTACGGAAACGAAGTGTGCCGCACGCCCAATATCGACAAACTGGCGGCGGAAGGCACCCGTTTCACCGAAGCGTACTGCCAAGGGACCTATTGCGGGCCCTCCCGGGCATCCTTCATGTCAGGATACTATCCGCATGCCACCGGCGTGTTGGGATACAAGAGTCCGCGCCCCCAAATCGGCGAGCGCAGCACCTGGTCCCAACACTTTCGCAACCATGGCTATCATGCGGCCCGGGTAAGCAAGATTTTTCACATGGGCGTACCCGGTGGCATCGAGAGCGGAGGGGACGGAGCGGACGACCCCCTCTCCTGGGACGAGAAATACAACAGCAAGGGACCCGAGTGGCGGGCTCCCGGCGATGGAGAAACTCTTCAGAAAAACCCCGACGGCCAAAGACCCGTGGTGGGAGGGAACACCTTTGTCGTAGTGGAGGCGGATGGAGACGACCTGGTTCACTCGGATGGCAAAACCGCCGCCAAAGCGGTGGAATTGATCGGCAAATACGCAACCATGGAAAAGCCTTTCTGGCTGGGGGTTGGCTTCGTCCGGCCCCACGTGCCCTTCGTCGCTCCCCGAAAGTATTACGACGCCTTCAAGCCCTACTCGAAGATGGCGCTGCCCGAGAAATTTCCCGGTGACTGGGACGATATTCCCAAGGCGGGGATCAATTACTGCACCAGCGAGAACATGCAGATGGACCTGCGAAAGCAAAAGAAGGCCGTGGGAGGCTACTATGCGTCGGTGGCTTATCTCGACGCGCAGGTGGGCAAGGTGATGGATGCGTTGGAAAAATCGGGCATGCGCCGGCGGACGATTGTGATCTTCACCAGTGACCACGGGTTTCATCTGGGCGAGCATGACTTCTGGGCCAAGGTCAGTCTCCGGGACGAATCCGCAAAAGTTCCTCTGATCATAAGCGTTCCGGGCAAAAAGCCTGCGGTTTGTCATTCGTTCGTGGAATTACTCGATCTTTACCCCACCCTCTCAAGCTTGTGCGGTTTGCCCGAACAGAGCAGGTTGCAGGGCAAGGACCTCTCCAAAACGTTCGACGACCCCAACCATCGGGTACGCGAGGAAGCGTTTTCCGTGGCCCCGATGAGAACGGGATTCTTACTTCGGAACAGGGAGTGGGCCTTCATTCAATATGGTGAAAAGCTGCCCAACCGCTTGATTGGGGGATTCGAACATGGCAGGAATGGGATCGAACTCTTCGACATGACCAAAGACCCCCGGCAATTCCATAACCTGGCCGACTCCGAAGCCCACCGGGACACCGTCGAAGCCTTCCGCCGCAAACTGAAGGAAAAACTGGCCTCCGTTCGAACCAACGACCTCTAGAAACGTGAAACTCCCTCATCTTCCCCTGCTCGCTCTTCTTCTCAGCATCCCGATGGGGAGCTTCGCCCAGCCCAAGAATCCCCGAATCTTCGAGGCGGACGAGGTCTTCTCCTGGAACAACCCGCCCGGGGAATGGACTCTGCAAAAACTTCCCTCCACTCTGCGCCACGCCACCTTCGAAAGCCCGAGCATGGGCCTCAAGGTCGGATATTACGTCTACCTTCCCAAGGGTTACGACCTGCCCAGGAACGCCGGGCGCCAATACCCCGTGGTCTATCATCTGCATGGAGGACGGCCCGGCTCGGAAAAGAAAAGCATCTCGCTGAGTTCCTTCGTCGACCGGGCCATCGCCTCCAAGGTCATCCCTCCCACCATCTACGTCTTTCCCAACGGCGGACCGATGAGCTGGTACAACTACCCCCAGAAGAGGAACGGCCTGGGCGAAGACGTTTTGATCAAGGAACTGATCCCCCACGTGGACGCCACCTACCGGACCTTCGGAACCCGTGGCAAGCGGGCCCTCGAGGGCTTTTCCCAGGGCGGCCGGGGAACCACCCGGATCATGTTCAAATACCCCGGACTTTTCGGTTCGGTGGCCCCCGGCGGTTCGGGCTACGAACCCGAGATGCGCATCCGGGACAACCGGGGCGCGGAATCCGACAAGGTCCGGTTCGAGCCCGGCAACGACGCCTGGACCCTCGCCCGAAAATTCGCCGGACGAAGCCAAGCCCCCCGTCTGCCCTTCCTGCTATGGGTCGGGTCCAAGGGATTCAACTACGAGTACAACCTCAAGTATTCCGCCTATCTCAGGAAGCTCGGACTGGATCACCAACTGCTGGTCGTTCCGGGCGCTCCCCACAGCGCCCGGATCATTTACGAAAAGCAGGGCGTGGAACTGATGAAGTTTCATCAGCGAAACTTCGCATCCGGGAAATAAGGCGGGACTCGCTCCCTATTCCCCTTGTCATAAGTCTCGGGACAGGGAAGATTCAGTGGATGCCACCGGGTCCGTCCTGGGGCATTTCCTCGGTCAGCTTGCGCAGCTTGGCAAGGATTTCGGGATACTTTTCGGCGAGGTTTTCGCGTTCTCCGATATCCTTTTTCAAATTGTAGAGTTCCTCCGCTTCGGGACGGTCATCCTCCCGGGCGTAGCCATAGAAATGAGCCTTGGCCCGGAGGTACTTCCACTTGCCGAAGCGAATGCCCGCCCGGTCGAAGTAAAAGGTCTTGCGGCCCGTTTCCGTCTTGCCCATCAGCAAATCCGTCTGATCGATTCCGTCGATCCTGCGGTCCCTGGGAGTCTCGAATCCGCACAACCGAGCGAAGGTGGGCAGGAAATCGATGGTAGCGAAGACCGCATCCGAAGAGCGGCCCGCGGGCACCTTGCCCGGCCAGCGGACGATGCAGGGCAGACGGTAACCGCCCTCATAGGGGGAACCCTTGCCGTTGCGCAGAGGACCGGCGTCTCCCCAGAAGACCGAACCCTCGGGGTGGCCCTTCTTTTTCAGGGTGTACTTGTCCTGGTTCCAGGGCCCGTTGTCCGCGGTGTAGATCACCAAGGTGTTTTCGCTCAGCTTGAGTTCGTCCAGAACGTCAAGCAGGCGCCCGGTCTCGTAATCGAACTCCTCCACCACGTCCCCGTAGAGCCCCCCCTTGGATTTCCCCCGGAAGCGGTCGGATGCGTCGATGATTGTGTGCATCATGGTATGGGCTAGGTAGAGCGCGAAGGGCTTCTTCGGATCTCTCCTGTTCTTTAGGAAATCG
>NZLE01000049.1 GCA_002692605.1 Opitutia bacterium | reverse complement strand
TTTGCCAAAGCGGCGCCAGGCGCGCCCAGGGTCACACCGATAAGGGATAGAGTCATAAATAAGGCTCGAAACGAACCGATGGTACGCTCTCTTAAAAGACGTATCCCTCGACGATGCTGGTTATGGAAGCGTCGTAGACTCTTGGTGAAGGAGGTTTTGGTATTGTTCATGATATAAAAAAGCGATGGATGCGAACTAGAAGCGTAAGTTGAGACCGAAATGTGCCCTGGGCTGACTCTCCTCGGTTGTCGGAGTGCCGGAAAGAGGAACGCCCAGCTGTAGAGAAAGATCGGTGTTGGCGCTTAAATTCCCAAGAAGCCCCACTCCGAAGCTGCTCAAATCCAAAGATTTGAAATCGGATGCGATCGACCCTTGCGAGCTAAGGTGCCCATAGTCATAGAAAAGTAGCTTCTGAAACCGTCCGTCCATCCCCAGAAAACTCGATGAAACCGCATCGAAACGGTATTCGAAATTGATGCTGAAGCCACGATCCCCAAAAGCCTCCCGCTCTTCATATCCACGGATGGTGTTCATGCCACCGAGAGATTTCTGAAGTGTGACCGGAAGAGGTTCATCGGCATATTGCCAATGCATTTTGGTTTGGAAACCGCCGGTGATCACCCCTATGTCAAATGGTTCATAGTTGGTCAGGGATATTTNGGATATCATGAATCCATTTTGNACGCCCGCTCGCTGAGCCGCCAATTCATCATTGTCGGAAGTGCCCCAATCCGAGGTAATNCCCNCTGACCAGAATGCCTTGCCTCTGTCGGAGAAGGTATCGAAGCTTCCGCGCAATCCGAGGCGCGGCAAGAAGAGAGAGAGGTTTTCTTCTCCGTAGGGCGTGCCATAGAAGTCAATCCGGTTGGCGGTATCGAGATAGGTGATCCCAAANGTCAAAGCCAAATCACTCACACTATNATTNCCCAAAAGATAACTTGCCGAAAAACCGATGTGATACCCATCCCCCGCCACNTTGATATCCGAAGATGAAATCACATTATCATATTCNGATTGCGAATATCCNGCGTANAGAACTTNGNTAAATCCTTCGGANCCGAACAAGTATTGCATTGCGTAGGAGTTGTACTGGGAAAAGTCCTCGGGGTCGGAAGCATAGGAAAAGAGCAACTTATCGGNTTCTCCAAAGGGTTCCCAAAGTTCAATACCAGCCTTACCCCGCCAACCTGAGGACTGNGAACTTCCATCGTTTGAAAATCCCAAGGAAAAGGCAATGGGAGTGGAATCTTCAACGGTGAAGGCAGCATCCACCAAAATTTCGCCATCCTCACCACGAGTGGGCGCAAGCTTGGCATCGACTTTCACAAAGCGATTGGCGTTCAACCGAGCGGCGGAAGATTGAAATTTACCGTAGTTGAAAGGTTCGCCTGATTTCCAGTTAAGATAGGAAAGCAGTCCCTCNTCCGAAAGANTTTGGTTCCCTTGAAATGAAGCTTTTCCCATTTCACCTGTAGTGACGCTTATCAGGTATTTGCTTCCCACNTTGGTGGCTTTTACCTGCGCAAAGGTAAAGCCCTTGTTGACAAGGTGATTTCTAAGNCCCTTGGTTACCNGATTGCTCTCATGATTATCATGCTTAGCGAGATAATCATTGATCATACCTCTAAGATCATCCGGGCAATCGACTACAAAATGAGCCTGCAAGGACCCAANAAACATGATTGGGAAAAGAACGACGAAGAGTGCGTATTTCATAAAATTCTCGTGGGGTTGGTTAAAAAATTTCGAGGAGTATTGGGATTGTCCGAAAAAGGATNGNTNCTTANGATGATGAAAGGGAAGATTTTTTTTGATTGCAACACTTTTGGTTCGATAAGATGAGTCATAATTATTTCTANTTTTCACACATCCATTAGCTATGCTTGTTCACACCGTAATTTTTTGGCTTAAAAACGATCTCTCCGATGAGAATAAAAGTACCTTTTTCAANGAAGTTGCAACTTTNGGNACCATTTCTTCGGTCGAAGATTTTCATTTGGGTACTCCTGCCGAAACACCCAAACGCCCGGTTATCGANGATTCCTATGATTGCGCAATAACCGTTGTGCTTAAGGACTTGGCCGCTCAGGACCAATACCAGATTGATCCGATTCACCATCAATTTATCGATAAATGCTCTTCCTTTTGGGAACGAGTGGTGATCTACGACGCGGACTGAGAAATTATTCCATCCCTTTTATTGATTCTTCCGATTGATCGGATAGAAATCGGATCAAACCGTAAGCCAAGACCACGGCCATCGGTCCGATTACAAAACCTTGTGGGCCGTAGGACAGAATCCCACCAATAATTCCAAGAAAAAGCATAAAACTCAGCCAAGCTCCCTGATCGTGCAATCTTCTCCCCATTCCCGCCCGAATTCGACTAATCAAATAATTGAGAACCAAGCTGGAAATTGCCATGAGAAATGCGGTCATCGGTTCGCCTCTACTCCACACTAAGGAAGACAAGGGCAACCAGACCATGGCGCTGCCAACCACTGGAACCAGTCCGACAAAAGCACCGAGGAGAAATACGGGTAGAAAAAAGAAGCCGCCTATAAGATGAGCGACCAGAGCCAAACCGACGCCACGAAAGAGCGAAGTCAAGACGGTATCGCTCAATAAGCGCAAAGTTATCTTCCTGTGCAGCTGAAACCAGACTCGGACCTCGGATTTCTCAAAACCACCCAAACTCAGGGCTTTTTGCAAAAAACCGGCTCCATGCGCATAGAGAAAGGAAAGGGCAATCAACGCGAGACTCAACTCCGCGACGAATCCGCGGGTTCCCTTGAAAAGAAACTCCATGAAGGATCCGGAAAATTGTCGCGTGTCCCCGACAATGTTAGCCACGAATTGAACGGCCTTTTCCTCATCGATGGGCAAACGAGGATAAATCGAACGCATTTCCTTCACTCGCATCGAAACGCTTTCCAATAGGGCTGCCCTCCCCTGCTCCTCCCCCAAGGCCAAGGACCATATCATATCGATCATACCCCTCTTGGCGTCGGACGCCTCCCAAAGCAGAAGAAAGATCGGAGACAAAAGACAAAAAAGGAGAAGAATGGTCGACAAAACGGCGCAAATCTCCGATCTTCGGCGATCCTTGATCCCGGAAAGGAATCGAGAGGACCAGCGTTCGATGGGACGGAAGAAGACCGGATAGGTCAAGGCTGCCAAGGAAACCGCAAACAGAATGAATTCGAACAAGGGCTTGAAGGTGCCGTACAAGGGCACCAAAAGCAGCAGCAGAGCGAAGCCCAAAAGGGCTCTTCGTTTCCAGAGTCGCCAAAAGTTCCTGCGTTTCGAAGATAAAAGATCTTCCGAATCATCTAAGTTACTGGAATCTTGGTCCGACATACTGAAGTGAATGACTTAGACCTTGCCTTGAACCTTAGCAAGGTGCTTTCGCAGGAAGGTGCCGGTGTGAGTCTTTTCCTTTGACAGGGATAGGGGGTCTCCCTGGAAAACCAGATTTCCTCCGGTTTCTCCGCCATCCGGACCAATTTCCAAGACGTGATCCGCCAAGCCAATGACGTCAAGGTTGTGCTCAATGACGACAATGGTATGACCGGCATCTCTCAATTTGAAAAGCAAATCCATGAGGCGCTGAACGTCGATCCAATGCAGGCCGGTCGTGGGTTCGTCCAGTAGGTAAAGGGTGGAACCCGTCTGCCTCTTGCTCAACTCCAGGGAAAGCTTGAGCCTTTGGGATTCTCCTCCGGACAAGGTGTTGGCGGGTTGACCAAGCTTGAGGTAACCGAGACCTACGGCGTCCAATGTTTCCAGTTTGGCTAGGATGGCGGGATGCTTGGCAAACAGATCCTTTGCTTCGGAGACGCTCATGTCCAGAATCTCGGCAATGTTCCGACCACGAAAGCGAACCTCAAGAGTCTCCCTGTTGTAACGGTTGCCTTTGCAACTCTCGCACTCCACGAAAACATCGGCTAGAAATTGCATGTCCAACTTGACCATGCCATCTCCCTTGCAACGCTCGCAACGTCCACCCGGGAGATTGAAACTGAATCGACCTGGAGAATAACCCCGTACCCGACTCAAAGAACACTGAGAGAAAAGCTTTCTGAGCAAATCGAAAAGTTTGA
The DNA here is from genome assembly GCA_002692605.1 of Opitutia bacterium. Lineage (GTDB taxonomy): Bacteria > Verrucomicrobiota > Verrucomicrobiia > Opitutales > Seribacteraceae > Seribacter. The sequence goes on along the minus strand of NZLE01000049.1, from coordinate 26,071 downwards.
CGAAGGTAGCCGGATTGGAACGAGGGCTTTTTCCAATGGGCGATTGATCCACCCGAACCACTTTTTCAAAATGATCCAAACCCTGAATCCCGGAATGGGCTCCAGGCAATTGTTTGGCCCGATTCAGTTCGTTGGCGGCCGATTTCGCCAAAACCTCATTCACCAGGGAGCTTTTCCCGGATCCGGAAACTCCGCAAACCACGGTCAGCAACCCGACGGGAAAAGCGACATCGATCCTGTTCAGGTTGTGAGCTCGAGCTTCTCTAACGAATAATTTGGCCTTACCGGGATTTTTTTTTCTGGCCTCCTTTTCGATCATCTCGCGACCTGCTAAAAAGGGGCCCGAGCAACTGGTTTTCGATTGAAAGCAGGCCGAAAGATCACCCTCGAAGCAAAGTTCTCCCCCTTGCTCGCCAGGCCCCGGCCCCACCTCAATCAAATGGTCACAGGCTAGTAGGGTTTCGCTGTCATGCTCAACCACGATGACGGTATTCCCACGGTCTCTAAGTCCCTGCAAGACTTGCAAAAGGCGATCGTGATCGGCCGGATGCAAACCCACGCTTGGTTCGTCCAAGGCATATATGACTCCGACCAAACCCATGCCCAGTTGGGTGGCAAGCCTAGCTCGTTGGGCCTCTCCACCGCTTAAGGTGCGGTACGGACGATCAAGAGTCAAATAACCCAAACCCACTTGATTGATGAATCCAAGCCTTTGCTCCAGACCGAGCAAGGCATCTCCCACGTGAGAAAGACTCGCATCCTTCGAAACGATCTCCCGAATGAAGCGCCAAGCCTTTTCCGCAGAACTGGATAAGAATTGGTCAATCGACAAATCCGCAAGAAGGACGGATCGAGAATAAGCGGATAGCCGTGTCCCCGCACAGTCCGGACATTGAGCCCCTACCTGAAAGGACAAGAGACGTTCGCGTAGGTTTTCGCTCGAGGTTGTGAGCATGGTGTTTTCCAAATCCTTGAGGATTCCCGGAAACGGTTGCTTCTTTGGTTTACCTCGCCCGGCAGTCAGTTTGATTTGGTATTCGGCGTCAGGATCCCCATGAAGAAGAAACTTCCGAAGGTCTTCGGGCTGCTTGTTCCAAGGCTTTCGGGTATCAAATGGAACTTGTTCGGAAAGATGCTTGATGAGATTCTTGCGCAAATTGATCATTTTACGCGATCCCAAGCGCCAGGGCTTGATGACTCCCTTGCCAAAAGTTAGGGACGCATCCGGAATCACCAATTCTTCCCTAAAGCTGAGTACCTCGCCCAGACCTCCGCAACGCTTACAGGCTCCATCCGGATGATTCCATGAAAAATGTCGCGGAGTAAGAGTTGGATAGGTTGCCCCACATTGCTCGCAGGCATAACTCTGAGAAAGAAAGAGTTCCTCAAAACCTTCCTTCTCCTCAAGCAAAGCCAAGGCCTTTTCCTCACCTTCCCTGAAGGCAAGTTCCAAAGAATCGGCAATTCGACTGCGATTGCATGCATCGACGGATATCCGGTCGACCACCAAGTCCACGTCGAGTTCGCGGCCCTTGGTCTTTTCCGGAATGACCTCTCGGTCGTCCAACCTTTTGATCAGCCCATCAATTCGGATTCGTTGAAATCCTCTTCTTTCGAGACTGGGCAATTCTTCCCGCAGAACGGAAGCCTTCGCTCTAAGGTAAGGAGCCAACAAAAGACACCGCTTGCCCGCACCTTTTTCAAGCAACTGCTCCACACAATCATCCAAAGAACGACGGGTAACCCGAGCGCCATCCAATGGGCAATGGGGTTGCCCAACCGTCGACCAAAGCAATCGAGCGTAATCGGCGATCTCAGTCGCCGAGGCCACGGTGCTGCGCGGCCCGGCCGAACCCGCCGATGCCTGTTCGATTGCCAGCACCGGAGACAAACCTTCAACAAAATCAACCTCTGGACGCTTCACCTTCTCCAAAACCTGACGGGCCTTCGCGGAAAGGCTCTCCACGTATTTCCTGTGCCCTTCGGCCGCCAAAACGTCAAAAACCAGAGAGGATTTCCCGGAACCGCTCACGCCCGTCACACCAGTCAGCTTTCCCCTTGGAAAATCAACCGTAAGACCTTTGAGGTTATTTTCCTTGGCTCCCTTTATGCGTATGGCTTTTCGGGAGCTTACCGTTGCTTTTGAAGATTTACGCATGTCCATCCATCATCATGCCTGAGGAAGAAGGTTTGCCAAGAAGGTTTGCGATTTTCCTTCTTTTGAGCATAATTATACCGTAAATGAAAGAACCCATATTATACGTTAAGCAAGGCTGCCCTTGGTGCGTCGATGCGCTCGCTTACTTCGAGGACAAGCAAATCAAATTGAACGTCGTGGACGTACGAAACGACCCACGCAAAATGGATGAGCTCCTTGCAGTCAGTGGTCAAACGTTGACTCCAACCCTTAAGAATGGCGCTTTCGTAGTCGCCGATTTTGATTTACAGGAATTCGAGAAAGCCCTTTCAGCGAATCCCGAAGAGGCGGAAAAGCTTGGGTTCCAAAAAACTGTCTCGAAGTAAGTCGCTTGACCGAGATTTACTTCAAGGCGTCGATTCTTTGATTCAACTCCTGTAGTTTGTTCTCCAAAGCTTGCAAGGACGTTCCAACTGCGGCGTCCTGAGGAATGTCCATGTCCAAGATTCGTACCCCGGAAGAGGTGTCGAAAACTTTCGCTGAATCGGTCACGAAGGGAGTTATGTTCCCCGAGGTAACGATCTTCGTGGCTTCGCGACCATTACGACTAACGGTGTAGGTTTGCGGAGACTTTTCCAAGGGCAAAGTGACGGTTTGGTCCGAATTGTATTTTTTAACCTGACGATAATTGTCATGCTTGGCTTTTCGTCCAACGACTGAAGTTTTCGCAGTCTTGAACACAAAAAAATTATGCTCCACAGTATGAAAATGAGGATCCACAATGAAATGCTCGGGCTGTCCTTCCAAAGCATCGTAAACTGCAGATTGCATGGACTGCTTCACAACCGCTCCTCCTAGGTCATGCTCTTGCTGACGAGCAGTGAATGAAGCTCTTCCTGGGTCCCCCCATCTTATGAAGCCTAATAATTCAGCGCGTGTGCCCTCTCCGCGGACTTGCTCACCAATTTCAATATCTGCAGTGACAGCTGGATAAGGAACGAGCGGACCGGTTTTGTTAGCGGTTCTTGTGCATGAAGATAACGAAAGTATTATGAGTGCAACAAAAGGAGTAATAAACTTTTTCATTTCAAAGAATTGGGTGTTAGAAGTTTTTCTTAGTCGATAGATAAAATTCCATTCCTTCTTCTATCACATTGTGTCCACCGACTCCTGCGATACCGAGGCTAAAATTCCAAGGAGCGTTGGGCATCAGTACGAACTCACTTCCGTACTCTACCCAAAGTTCATCGGTTAGAACCTCACCCGTTGAAAAATTAAGTCGAATAAATGGCAGAAGAGTGAAATTTTGATGAAGATGATAATGAAGGGCTAAAGTGCCTCGATACAACCAGAATGATTCATCGTTTGCATCATTACTAGGATAATAATGACCAACTGAAATACGGGCAGACCAGTCAATACCGTATGCACTACTCGACTCCGCCATTGCTTCAAAGGAGACACTAGCAATGGATTCATCAAATATTGGAAAATCACTACTAGATTCAAGGTAAGCAAGATTCACCCCCCATGATACATACTGGTTGATGCGATAGTTCGGAAAAAGTTCTATTCCCGTAGAAACACCCGTGTCATCCATATCTCCAACTTCAAAACGAGATATCGAAATTGGCAAACGAACTTGTAAATTAGGGTTATCTCCTAGACCAAGACCAAAAGTCAGACCATACAAACTATTCTCGATTGGTTCATCGTAGGCGGAAGAATTAACCGCATCAGTGAAAAAGTCGCCGTTGAACTCTTGGTTCATGAAATGTAAATCAAAGTAAAAGGTTTTAATGAAACCATCCGTGACCGGTATGTCAGAGGGTCTACGCAAATCTCTCATTTCGTCTGACAAGGCACGAAATCCAAGATAATATCCAGAAGTCACTCCCCGCCTCCAACTTGCATCCAAATCGTTTGGTCTATGGTTATATGGCAGATTCGGATTCTCAACAGCATGATGAGCAGCACTAGTTAATTGATGAAATCCATCCGAAGTCCCGTGTGCGTGACCGCTATTTCCGAATACATGACATTGAGAAAATAAATAATGAACGCTTAGTAAAGCTAGGATGGATTTATGATTCATAGGTTTCAGGGATTTGTATTTACCCAAAAATTCAAATAATTGCATCATCCGTCAACAAAGAAATTAATTAGTTCCCTGAATGGAATTAATCCAAGGACATGGCAAAGCGGCTAAGCCGGTCGAGCCCCTTTTCAATGACTTCTTCGGAAGTGGCGTAGCTCAAGCGAACGTAACCCTCCGCCCCAAAGGCATGTCCGGAAACAACCGCAACCTTTTCCTCCTCCAACAATCGGGCGGAGAACTCCTCGGAACGAAGTCCCAATTCGGCAATTTTAGGGAAAAGATAAAAGGCACCCTGAGCTCGAAGGCAAGAGATTCCCTCGATGGCCTGCAACCCTTCCAGAAGCTTGAGCCGACGACGGTCGAAATGGACCAGCATATCCTGTACGGCCTGCATTGCCTGATCCCAGTCTTGAACCGCAGCCAAAGCTCCGAACTGAGCGAAGGTGGTGGCGTTGGAAGTAGTTTGGCTTTGTAAGGAAGCCACTGCCTTGGCGATGGTTGGGTTGGCCACGAGAGTACCCAGTCGCCAACCGGTCATGGAAAAGGTCTTGCTGAACCCGGAAACCGTGATCACCCGCTCGGCGGCTTCCTTTGAGAAAGAAGCGGGGCGATGATGCTCCGCATCGTCATAGAGCAGATGCTCGTATATCTCATCGGACATCAGCAGAAAGTCTTTGCGGCAGGCAAGTTCGACAATCGCTTCCATCTCCGCCTTTTCATAGAGACAACCCGTGGGATTCGACGGGCTGTTGAGGATGACCAATTTGGTGTTCGCGCTCAGGGTTTCCTCGATTTGCCCGGCGCTGACCTTGAACCCTTGGTCATCTCCGGCAAAAATGAACTTGGAAGTGGCGCCGGCCAGTTTGGCCATTTCCGGGTAACTGACCCAATAGGGGGCTGGAATAAGAACTTCATCACCCGGACCACAGGTAGCCAGGATGGCAAGATAGCAGGAGTATTTCCCTCCCGGGCTGACCACCACTTGGGCAGGATTCGCTTCCTCCAAGACTCCGTAATCTTGGTATTGCTGAGCCAAGGCTTTCCTCAATTCGGGCAAGCCTCCAGCAGGCGCATACTTGGTCTTGCCATCGGCAAGAGCTTGGGCGCAAGCCTCCTTGATAAAGGATGGCGTGTCAAAATCGGGCTCACCGGCGCCAAAGCCACAAACGTCTTCACCAGCGGCTTTGAGGGCCTTCGCTTTTGCATCCACCGCCAAGGTCGGAGATGGAGATACGTTCTGAGCCCATGGCGAAAGAATGTTTTCAATGGTCATTTTCAGGATGAAAAGTAAAAAAAAAGATCAGCCGGGCAAGATCAATTGAAAGAAATCCGCACTAATCCAAACTTTCGTAAGAATCAACGGGTAATTGTATGGGATGAGCCAATCCTTCCGGAGTGAATAGATTTCCACTGATGTCCAAATCCATGGCGGCGCCGGTTATTTCCAACCGTGTGGTCGAACGGGTCATACGATCCTTGCAGTCAATGGATTTAACAATCCATCTGGACTGCACCTTTTTGAAGCTTTGCAGGACGTAGGTCCGATCGGGAACGTAACTTTGCCCAAAGGTTTCCACCCTCAAGGGCAAATCGTAAGCATCGTCCAATCCGAGGGTCAGATGGGACCAATCGGGTTTCTCTCGCACTACCCATTCGGGAAGGGAAAAGGAAAAGAGGTGAGCGGGTCGACCGGCTACTTTGCCGGACTTCTGGTACTTCGCCTCCCAAAAGACAAAGGGCATTAGCAAATCAAAGGGCGATTGGTTCATACCGGAAACCATGGGCGAGAAAAAGTCCGATCCTTCCAATTCCATGGGCTTTGGGTCTCCCTCAATCATTTTCCAGGCTTGCGGATTTGCCTGATTTCGAAAAAGGTAAGTGGTGGTTTGATTTCCCTCGATATGTACGCGACAGTGACCGTGACCTAGGCTGGGACCGGAAACGATCCCCTGGGAAAAGGATTCTTCGCCCCGTCTCGGCATGTGCCGAAGTCTGAATTGAAAGGAGTAAGCTTGGTGGAAAGAGGTGCGGTTGCCATCCGACGATACGAAATCTCGATAACGCTGAAGACGGCTCAAGGCCTCCTCCTGAGATAATATCTTGGCGAAACCACGAGCGGGAAATGGAGATTTGGCGCAAGCCAAGAGCCCGGGAAACAGGATAAGTAAGAAAAGGAGGGCAAAATCCTTTGGTTTGCCCACTAAAAAAAGTCTGGCGAAAAAATTAGTTGGATTCGTTGCCTTCAGGGGCTTTTTCCTGCTTGGTCGCCGAAGGGGGCGTTTGCTCAACTGGGGACGCAGGAGGCAAATCAACCGGCGGCTCGGGAGGGACCGGGAGACTCGAGGGGTCGGAAATCGGAGCATTCGGGATGGAGGCATCGTCCGATCCCGGCCCGGATTCCAAAATCGGTGTTTCCAAGCCCGTGCGAATCAGGGAATCGGAATCCGCCGACTGATCCTGATAAAATCCATAGAGCACGAAGGCCATAATGAAAAAACCTACGATCCCGTAAACGGTGAATTTAGTGAGTTGAGCCGCGGAACCAGCTCCCAAAACTTGGTCGGCGGCTCCTCCTCCCAAGGCGGAACCCATTCCACCGGAAGTACGTTGAATCAATATCAAAAGGACAATGACCAGGCAAAGTAAAATGAGGAGGGTAGTTAAAATAACGATCATGAGGAAAATGACTAAGAGAAGGATAATGACCTTTCCCTCTCAAAAGGCAACACGTTTTGATCAACCGCTCAAAGATGACAAAATGGAGTCCAGATCATCCCTATCGGAAAAACCCAAGGTCAATTTACCCCTGCCACCCGATCCTGCCCGAATACGAACGGAACGTCCCAAACTCATTTCGAGAGAGCGTGCCAATTCAGCTAAGGCTCCCCCTCCTCGAACCGCGTTTCGGATCAAGGTTGGATTCCGTTGTCCGGACCTATGATCGTCTACCGCCTGTTGGCATTGACGGACGGACCAACTTTCCGAAATCGCCAGATGAGCGAGCTTTTTTCGGAAAACCGAATCCTCCACGCCCAAGAGAATCTTGGCGTGCCCCGTAGACAGACTTCCAGATGCAAGAAAGTCTCGTATCTCCTCTTCCAATTGCAGAAAACGAAGACTGTTGGTAACGTAGGATCTGCTCTTCCCCACCCTTTCAGCGACTTTGGCTTGAGTAATACCGAAATCCTTGACCAAGGAATCGTACCCCATCGCTTCCTCCATTGGGTTGAGTCCTTCCCGCTGCAGGTTTTCAATGAGAGACAAGCTCGCGGAAGATAGGTCGCTCACTTGCAAGATCCGGGCAAGAACCGTTTTCCGCTGCAAATACTGATGGGCCCGCAAGCGCCGTTCTCCCGCAATCAATTCAAACCCAGCCTCCGTCTTTCGAACGACTATGGGTTGCAACAAGCCTTCGGCTTTGATGCTTTCGGCCAATTCCCGAACGGTATCTGGGTCGATGACTTTGCGAGGTTGGTGAGGATTCGGAATGACGGCATCGGTTTCGATTTCCAAAAGCTCATTTCCGGTGGAATCACCATTGGAAAGAAGCTCAGTTGAAACTTCACCGGGATTTGGGGCGGCTTGCGGACTCGGAGGAATGAGCTTTTCCATCGAGGCTGGCGTTTCACCAGATTCATTGGACAAGGAAGCGCCACCTGCAATCAAACTGCCCAATCCCCGACCCAATCTGGAAGTTGTTTTGGCCATGGTTACTTTTGAGGAACGAACAAGTCCCTTCCCACGTTCACCTTGGTGGCATCGGCAATCCGGTTGGCATTTATGATCCAGGTGATCTTGGACTGATATTTTTTGGCAATGCTACTCACGGTTTCCCCTTTTTCGACCTTATGAACAAAACCGGTTTGAGGATAATCCTCGGAAAAGGTCTTCTGCGGGGGAGAGGATTGAGCCGAACTGGAGGAAACCTTTTCGAAGCCTTTGTTCATTTGAGAGATCAAATCCCTCATCTTCGAATCCACGTTACTCTGCAAGCCAGTCACCGCCTGTTCATTCGCAGAAACTCTCTTTTCTATAATGCGCAAGCGTCCATCGACTTGAGCCATCATTCCCTGAGAATCTCCAGAATGAACCTTTGATTGACGCACAACCTGTTCCAAAGTCATGCGGAGCTGAGCATTTTCACGTCGCATTTGCTCCACTTCGCTCCTTAGCCCTGCAACCTCTCGGGAAAAAAGCTGCAAGTCCTGCTTCAAATTGGCGATTTCCACATTCCCGAAAACGGGCTTCGCGCTTGGCAACAAGTAAAGAAGAAAAGCAACCGCAAAAATAGAGCGTTGCCGAGTTAGCAAGTTCGTCCACATCATATCCACCTTACGGAAAGATAAACCAACATGAGATGGAATCAAGAAATCTTTTGCTAATTTTCGCTTTTCATCTTTCAAGCAAAAGCGGTGGAGATGATTCGGATAAGAGCAGGGTTCCGATCGGCAAGTCATAACCCCGCAAAAATTCGGACGAAGGAAGCATTCTGCCTCCCGGCTTCTGCAGTTCCTCAATTCGCAAAGTTCCGCAAGCCGTGCCAATGAGCAAATCGCAGCCAGCGGATCTTCCAACTTCTCCAACCTTCAGCATTCCATCCTCTTCGGCAATGCTGGCCTTACCCACTCTCAAACGGTTTTCTCCATGAAAGAAGGAAGAACCCGGCCAATTGAAGAAGGCCCGAATACGGCAGTCAAGGCTCTCAGCCGATTGAGCGAAATCCAACACGCCATCCATTTTGTTGAGTTTTCGACAATAGGTAGCGGACTCATCCACTTGGGGGATTTCCCTTTGCGTTCCCGAAAGCATCGACGTCAGATTTCTATCCAACAAGGGAATGCAAGCGAGGGAAAGGTCTTTCCTCAATTCGGGTCCAGTCATCCTTTCTCCAATCAGCACCCTTTCAGAATCGATAATCGGACCGGCATCCATTTTTCGCACCACACGCATGAGGGTGACGGCAGTTTCTCTTTCGCCGCAAGCCAGAGCGGTTTCAACGGGCGAAGCTCCACGATAAGCGGGAAGCATGGATGCATGCAAATTGAAGCAACCTCTTGGCGCAACTTGCAGCATTTCCGCCTTAAGGATGCATCCATAGGCCATTACAAGAAGCAAGTCCGCTCCCATGTCACCTAACCAAAGAACCTCCTCCTTACTTGGTTTGGGAGGATCTCTCAAAGGCAAATTGTTTGCGAGAGCCCAGCTTTTGATTGGGTTTTGCCTGAGTTTTCTTCCTCTCCCCGCAGGACGATCCGGTTGGGTAAGTACCGCACAAAGGCTGCAACTTGGAAAAAGCTCGGAGAAGCGCTCAAGAAAGGGCAACGCGATTTGATCCGACCCCAAAAAGGCAATTTTGCTTTTTTCTTTCATCAACCCAAGAAATCTCACTATTTCACAATTCGAAGATCGGACAACGAAATTAGACACAAAAAAAGCCGCAGGATGGCGGCTTGGCTGCGAAAGCGGTGAGGAACGGTTATTCCTTTTCTTCGGTGTAACGGGCTTCCTTTCCCGCCAATGAGAACTTAAGCGGACACCCGGAAAGCCCGAACCTTTTCTGAATGCCTTTCTCCAAATATCGCTTGTACTGGTCGTTCAATTTTTCCTCCCGGTTACAGAAGAGCTTGACCCGAAACGGTCGGTTTTCAACTTGCACCGCATAAAAAACCTTGAACCGCTTACCCCCCACTTTCGCAGGTGGGCGATGCTCCCACATCTCACCTATCAACTTGTTCAGCGCGGAGGTCGAGATGCTCTTGTTCATGCGGGCATCCAAGTCTCTGGCGACTTGCAGAAAATCTTCCATGGCAAAACCGGTTTGAGCGGACACGAAGGAGATGGGCGAGTCAGGAAGAAAGAACAACTCCTTGCGTATCGACGAAAGGTAGCTTTTTCGAAAATCCTTTTCGTCCTCGTATCCGGGCAAGGGGTCCTTGCGAAAACTTTCCAAAGCCAAGTCCCATTTGTTTACCAAAATCGAAAGAGCGCGCCCGGAATCCAATGCGTGACCAGCCAAAATTTTATCCTGTTTCGTAACCCCCTCTCGGGCATCAAGAACAAGAAAGACCACATCCACTTCATCAATGGCATGCTTGGTGCGAACGGCTGAAAAGTAATCCAAGGACGAGTCGATACGGTTTTTTCTCTTTAGGCCAGCCGTGTCGAAGAGCCGAAAACGCCAAGGTTCGGAAGCACCCTCCGTTTTATAATCGAGATCCAATTCGACGGTTTCCCGAGTCGTCCCCGGCACGTCGCTCACAATCAGACGCTCCATGTCAAGCAGGCGATTGCATAGCGATGACTTGCCTACGTTAGGCCTTCCAATGAAGGCAATCTTGGTACGTTGATTCTCGATGCCCCCTGAGAGAGGAGGAGCAGGAGGCAACTTGGCCGCAATGCTCTCGATGAGATCACCGATGCCATGTCCGTGTTCCGCGGAAACTCCTGCCATGGATTCGAATCCCAATCTGGAGAATTCGGAAAAAGCATAACCTTTTTCCGGTTCGTCCATTTTATTAACCACAAGAACGGGTTGCTTTCCCATTTTTCTAAACTTTTCGGCAAGAGTCTGATCAAGTGGCAGCAACCCTTCCCTGCCATCGACCACAAACAAAAGGAGACTTGCTGCCCGAATGGCAAATTCAGCCTGCTCTTCGGTTGCTTGCTGAATCGCCAGTGGAGTCATTGCCGGTTGCATGCCAATCCCACCCGTATCCATAAGGACGTATCCTTCCGGCGAATCGGCGACCACAACGTCACGAGTGACGCCGGGACGATCGTGCACAATCGAAATACGACGCCCGACCAAGCGATTGAAGAGTCTACTCTTACCAACGTTGGGACGGCCCACTATGGCAACGCTTATGGCTTCGTTCATTTCAAAGGAAGGAGGATGGGACTCCGTAAAGGTTTTCAGACCGCAGTTTGATCGACTTTTTCGGATGCTAGACTTTCAGCGAAACGTTCGATCCGTTCCGATGCCTCGACGAGTTTTTCGTAGGAGGTTGAAAAACTTGCCCGTACGTGATTACGACCATGGGGACCGAAGGCCGTACCAGGTACAACCGCGACCTCTTCCTCACGAAGGAGTCGATGACAAAACTCCACTTCATTCAAACCGTATGCTTCAACGCTCGGAAACGCGTAGAAGGAGCCTCTGGGCAGATGACAGGCCAAACCCATTTCATTGAATCTGCGTACAATGAAATCTCTGCGTTTTGCATAATGATCACGCATGCGCAAGACATCCTCCGTGCCATTCCTCAAGGCTTCGATGGCCGCTTCCTGGCTTAGAATGGGAGCGCACATCATGCAATATTGGTGAATCTTCATCATGGCCTCGATCAACCAATCGGGACCACAGGCAAAACCCACCCTAAAACCAGTCATGGCAAATCCTTTGGAAAAACCGTGCAACAGAATGGTTCGTTCCTTCATTCCAGGAAGCGCTGCCAAACTGACGTGTTCGCCCTCATAGGTAAGTTCGGCATAAATCTCATCACTTATGACAATCAAATCCTTTTCCACTGCAAATCTGGCCAAGCGTTCAAGTTTGGCGCGGTCCGCCGTACCACCAGTCGGATTTGTTGGAAAATTAAGCATGAGGATCTTACAACCGGGTTCCCAAGCTTCCTCAAAAGCCTCAGGGTTCAAGCTGAAGGATTGCTGGGGAGAAGTGCCCACGGGGATTCCCTGCCCAAAGGCAAGGCTTACGCTTGGGGCGTAGGAAACGTAGCATGGCTCATGATAAAGAACCTTATCTCCCGGGTTCAGAATGGCCCGCAAGGCAACGTCAATCGCTTCGGAAACGCCAACCGTTACAAGAATCTCGGACCTCGGATCGTAATCGGGTCCGAAAAAGGAAGAGACGTACTTCGAAATTTCCTTTCTCAATGAGAGCAAACCTCGATTGTCGGTGTAAGAGGTCTTTCCTTTTTCCAAGGCAAAAATGGATGCTTCGCGGATCTTCCAAGGAGTTATGAAATCGGGTTCCCCGATACCCAGTGATATGGCTTGGGGCATTTCCTGGACGATCGCGAAAAAATCTCGTATTCCGGAACGCGGAAGACTTTTTACGTGATTGGCAACGAATTGATCTGGGTTCATCGGAAATCAGGGACTGACCGGTGGCTTCTCTTCCAGAAGCCCGTCTTCAACGAGCATTTGCTTACGCTCCTTGTAAGGTCGGAGTAGAAAATGCGTTGCGGTGGAAAGAACCCCCTCAATGGTTGCCAATCGCTCGGAAATAAAAGCGGCAACCTCGTTAAGAGTTTTGCCGGTAACGAAAACCAGCAAATCATAACCTCCGGACATCAGGTAACAGGACTCCACCTCTTCGAATCTTGAAATCCTTAGCGCCATTCGGTCAAACCCCCCTTCCCTCTCAGGACTAATCTTAACCTCAATCACAGCTCGTACCTCTTCGGATGCCGATTTTTCCGGATTCAGGATCGGCATCCAGCCTAGGATCGTCTTGCTGTCTCGCAATTCCGCCAGTTCACGCTCCACCTCATCCTGTTTAACCCCAAGAACTTTGGCTAAATATTCAGGGCGAGGATCAGCGGTCTCGACAAGCAGGGACAAAAGGTTACTCATAATGGGCTATATCCTATCGGTTTTGAACGATTGGGTAAAGGAGCAAAGCAGTTCGGCCTTTCCTCGCCCAAAGGCGGATTCAAGGGGTTTTTCCAATTTCAAGGAGAAGCTGGAAAATTGCGTTCACGGCGAGCGAGTGAGTTATTTTTCCTCGGCGAATCAAATCCTTCAAATCGGAAACCGAAACTAGTTCAGTGACCAGCTCTTCGTTCGGATCAAAGGAAACCTCTCCGGTTTTCTCCACTTCTCGAACCAAAAGAAAATGACAGCGATTCGACATGATTGCCGGATTTGGAGAAACCGAGCCTATGATTTCCGCGTTCTTGCCACAATAACCGGTTTCTTCCAGCAATTCCCTTTGCCCGGCGAGGGATGGGTCCTCTCCATCTTCAACCACTCCTCCGGGAGGTTCCAGCGAAAAATCTTTCGTACCATAGCGAAATTGACGCACCATGACCAAATGATCATCAGAAGTGAGGGCGAGAACGTTTACCCAATCGTTCGTATCAAGAACGAAGAAGTCTCCCTGCTTACGATCGGAATTTCTAAGAAAGCGCTGTTTTCGAATCTCGAAGATTCGACAATCGGCATGAAGATCATCCTTAAGCAAGCTCCAGGAACTAGGAGTCTTCTCACTCATCGATTGTTTCAAGGAGATGGCCCACAAATTGTTCTAGCCCTGTGAAAACCTCAACCGACAAGGAAGCGGCTCGATCAAGCAAATCATCATCCAAGGGTTTGCCGGTTTGCACCAAAGCCGCTCTCATGCCTGCATTCAGTCCAGTCTCCGCATCAATCCACTTGTCACCCACCATCCAACACCGGCGAGGCATCAAATCGTAACGAGAAATCATTTCCAGTTCAAACTTGGGCGAAGGCTTGCGCAATCCACCGGGAACGAAACGATCCTCCGGAGCGATGCACACCTGATCAAAAAAATCTTCGGGAAGATTGAGCATTTGAAGCATTCGGTGATTGCAGGCACGGACGTCTTCCCATCCATAATAACCACGCGTAATGCCAGACTGGTTGGTATGCATGAAAATTCCGAAACCTGATTTCTTGATGGCATCAAGGGAGCAACCTACCCCTTCTATAATTTCAATTTGCTCCGGATCCTTGAGATAATGAGCGTCTTTAATGAGAGTTCCATCCCGATCAAGAAAAACAGCTCTGTTCATGAATGCGAAACGGAAAGAATCTCCTCCGGGGAAACGGTTGCAGTTCCCACTTTCCCAACAACGATCCCCGCAGCCAAGTTGGCGAAATGAGCGGATTCGATGAATGACGAACCGGAAGAGAGGCTCATGGCCAAGGCGGCTATCACGGTATCACCCGCGCCGGAAACGTCAAAGACCTCACGGGCGGCAGTGGGAATCATCTCCAGAGATTTGCCGGCTTCCGCCAAGAGCATGCCTTCCGAGCCCAGTGTTATGGCAAGTTTACCGGGCGAAAAGTCTTCAAAAATCTGAGCCACGATTTCATCTTTGGGGAAGGCTCCATGGGAGAATCTCGAGCGGCCTGCCAGCTCCAAAGCCTCATTTCGATTGGGGGTCAACAAATCGGGCGCCGAATAGTCAAGCAAACGACTGGGTTTGGGATCAACAGCCAAAAAAGACGAACTGGAGCGAAGCAATGCAATCAATTCGTTGGAGACAAAACCCTTGCCGTAATCGGAAATGATCACCAAGTCCGAAGCGGAGGCTTTTGCAACCAAGGAATCGCGAATTTTCGAAACGTCCGGTTGGTATCGATGAGCCGGTTCCTCGCGGTCTACTCTACAAATCTGTTGATTCGATGCCATGAGCCGAGTTTTGGAAATCGTAGGAATCCCAGCTGCATTGGCTTGCCGCTCAACGGCAATTCCCTCCGCCTCCAGCAAACCAATCAATTCATTTCCGGTAGGATCATTCCCAAACCATCCGACCACTTCAACTTTGGCTCCGAGAGATGCCGCATTAAGTCCTACGTTCGCGGCTCCGCCAGCAAGACTTTTTTCTTCCCTTACGGTGAGAACGGGAACCGGCGCTTCGGGAGAAATGCGACATACCTCTCCGTTGACGTATCGGTCCAGCATCACGTCACCTACCACCAAGACCCGAAGACTCTTGATTCTAGTGAGAAGTTCTTTCATCTATGAGGTATGAGAGGATTGAAAGTTTTGAGCATTGTGGCAATCGGTTCAAGCGTAGTTTTTTTTGGCTTCGGTTGCAAGGAAACGCAATCTCCCGAGAACAAAGCTGGTAAGAATGTGCTTTTCGATCTCCAAGTGGGTGAAATTTCAATTCAAACGGAATTGGCCCTGCTTCCCGAGGAAAGGCGCAAAGGTCTTATGCATAGGGATCGTTTGGATGAGGGAAAGGGTATGTTTTTCATTTTCGAAAAAGCCTCTGCCCAACGTTTTTGGATGAAAAACACAAGAATCCCACTGGATATCGGATATTTTTCGCCCACGGGAATATTAATGGAGATTCATGCCGCAGAACCCTTTGACCTATCCGGTGTTCCTTCCCGCTCGAAGAGAGTTCAGTTCGTTCTGGAATTGAACCGAGGAGATTTCCGCAGGTTGGGCCTTCGCATAGGAGACCGACTTGATCTCAAGAAAGTCGCAAAAATGGTTGTCCTTAGAGGCTTTAAATCGGAGGATTATGGTTTGCCCCAAGGATAAGATCAATCTCCATAACCATTGGGGTTGCCACTCTGCCAACACCAAGCATCGGTCAGCATTTCCTCCAAGGTACGACGAGCCTTCCAATTCAACAAATCCTCCGCATAGGCAGGATCTGCCCATGCTTCCGTAACGTCACCTGCTCTACGGTCTACGATTTCGTAAGGTATTCTAATGCCCGTTGCTCGTTCGAATGCGGCAATCACTTCCAAGACCGACGCTCCCCTACCAGTGCCCAAATTACAGACGAAACCCTTCTCTCTGCCTTCCAGAGTTCGAAGAGCCCGCAAGTGGGCTTCAGCCAAATCCACGACATGAAGATAGTCACGGACCGCAGTCCCGTCCCTAGTCGGATAATCACCGCCGAAAATTTTAAGCTTTTCCAGTTTCCCGGTAGCCACCTGGCACACGAAGGGAACCAGATTATCGGGGACTCCGCGGGGGTCCTCACCTATTCGTCCACTTGAGTGAGCCCCCGCCGGATTGAAATATCGAAGGATCGCTGATTTGAAAGCAGGGTTGGCCGAGCTATGATCAGCTATAATCCCTTCCATCATGTATTTGGTCCTTCCATAGGGGCTGGAAACCTTACCGGTGGGAAAATCTTCGGATATGGGTACATTTTCCGGTTCCCCATAAACCGTGCAAGAAGAACTGAAAACGAGATTTCTTACTTGAGCGGACTCCATTTCTTCGAGCAGAACAATCGATCCCGAGACGTTATTATGGTAATAACTCAAAGGGCGGATGGTGGATTCCCCAACCGCTTTGAAAGCGGCGAAATGGATCACCGCTGAGATTTCGGGATGATCCGAGAACACCTTTCGTAAAAAAGATCGTTCGGTCAAATCACCCTCGCACAGTAAAATTTCACAACCCGTCAAATCCTCCACTCTCTCCAATGCCTTTGGAGACGAGTTGGAAAAATTGTCGACGACAACGACCTTGTAACCAGCCTCCAAAAGGCTAAGCACCGTATGACTGCCAATATAGCCAGCTCCTCCCGTAACGAGTATTTTCATGCTTTTGAATTTATGATCCCAATGATCTTGGATTTCCTTTTACCCATAACCATAACTTTAGGCATTCGATCAGGCGCTGCTCTGATCTTCCGCAATCATCTGCCACAAGAGTTGTTTGACTTCCTCATCCTTTCTTTTGAGGCCAAGTTCTTCCAATTTTCGGAGATTGTTTTCAAACCCATCGCCTCCCGGAGCATTCCCGGTTTTCCTGAGTAGCTTGATCTTCTTGACACTGGTCGGGAGAAGATCTTCCCCATAAGTGATCAATTCCTCATGAATTTTCTCACCCGGTCGAGCCCCGATGATTTCGATCTTAATGTCTTCATCCACTACCATTCCGGACAATTCGATCATATTACGGGCAAGATCGATGATTTTGACCGGATTTCCCATATCAAGCACGTAAACGTCATTTGATTCGGCGATGGCAGAGGTCTGCAAAACCAACTCCACGGCTTCTGGGATGGTCATAAAATAACGCGTCATTTCAGGGTCGGTGACGCGAACCGGTCCGCCTTTTGAAATTTGTTTCTCGAATATTGGAATCACACTTCCATTGCTGCCTAAAACGTTGCCGAACCGAACCGAGCCGAATTGCGTATGTTCGGAACTCTGCCGAGCCACCACCAACTCGCAAAGTCGCTTCGTCGCACCCATCACGTTCGAGGGTTTAACCGCCTTATCGGTGGAAATCAAAACGAACTTTTCCACCTTGTGGGCAACGGCTGCCTCCACAACGTTCCGAGTTCCCAAAACATTTGTGCACACGGCATTGGACGGATGCTGCTCCATCAGGGAAACGTGTTTGTAAGCCGCAGCATGAAACACGCAATGCGGATGATTTTCGGAAAAGGTTTTTTCGAGGTCATTTTGATTCCGAACGTTGACGATATTGGCCACCGATTCAATTTCGGGGAACTGTTCCTGCAGTTCGAAATCAGTCTCAAAAAGAGCGCTTTCAGCAAAATCGACCATAATGATTTTCTCCGGAGAGAAGGAGGCCACCTGACGAGAAATCTCAGCGCCAATGGAACCACCTGCGCCCGTGATCATCACGCGTTTTCCCGCAAGCAGACCTTCGACCAGAGCCCGATCAAGCTTGACGGGGTCCCGACCAAGCAAATCTTCCACCTTAACTTTTCTGATTGATTCGACGTTAAGTTCACCGGACATGTAACTCTTCATGGGAGGCATGATGTGGAAACCTACGTTTTGGCCGGAGCAACTCTCAACCACTTCCCGAATGAACTTTTTACTAACGGACGAAAAGGCTATGAGCACCTCGGAAATCTCATATTCTCGAACCAAGGAGGGAAGATCGGAAACCTTTCCAAGAATTTGAAACCCATGCATCAGTTTACCTTGCTTTTCCGGATCATCATCCAGAAAGCCGAGAACTTGGTAAGACCCGGGCGAACCCTTGGTCAAGGACCGCAAGGCAATCTCCCCGACGTCCCCCGCTCCGATGATTAAAGTCGGCTTGCCGGAATTTCTACGGATGGAGGGACGCAGGGACTCCCTAAAAAGCCTGGATGCGAACCTTAACCCTCCGAAGAAGACCACAGAGAGCAGAAAGTCCACGATATGTACCGAACGCGGAAATCCATGACCGTAAAAAATAACCACGACTAAAATGAGCAGGACCGAACTCACGGCACAGGCTTTTGCAATGGTAAGCAGATCGGAAATCCCCGCATATCGCCACAAACCTCGGTTGGCTTCAAAATATTGCAGGGCAATTAACTTTAAAAGGATGGCAAGGGGGCAAATAATCCAGAATCCCGACCCGTGATGATCGGGGATTTGCGAAGGATCGAAATCAAAGCGCAAGAGAAAGGCGACTGTGAAGGCGGCAGCGGCAAGTAGGAGATGCAGTGCGAAAACGATGACCCTGCGAAATGGCATGAGTTTCATTCCTGAATCGCGTATCTTTTGCTTCATATAACTAGGCTTAGGATACAACCAGACATATCGCAGGCAAGACTCGCTTCCGATGATTTAACGAACCGAAAGAACGAAGAATTTTCATCATGGAGCATGCCCAACGATTTTACTGTTTCCCGCTTTGAAAAATAGGGATAGGGCAACCAATGGAAGGCATGCGAGAAAAAAAACGTAAACTTCCATGGTTGTTTTTGAAGAAGCGAGCACGCCCAGGGGAAGCAACCACAGAATATTAATCAATGCGACGGCATGGCAAATCCGACGGGAGGAATACCCCGCTTGATTTGCCTTTTGGTAAGTGTGAGTCCTGTGAGCCTGATGTGGTTTTTGGCCTTTGCCCAAACGAAACAACAAGGTGAAGGTAGCGTCGACGTAAAACGAACCCATTAGAATTAAACCCACGAGTAGGGAAAAGGTTTCCCTGGAAGCGGCCGCCACCATAAGACCGGCAAATAGGATGCCCAAGTAGGTGCTGCCCGCATCACCGGAAAAAATCTTGGCGGGCATCCAATTCCAACGAATAAAGCCTGCGCAGGCAAAAGCGACTACGAGAAAAGCTAGACAGAGTACCGGGTCTGCATTCAAGTGACAAAGCAGGGCTCCGCCGAGGGATACGGTGATCGCTTGAATCGCGGCGAGGCCGTCTATCCCATCCATGAAGTTGTAGAGATTGATCGACCACATCACAAACAAGGTCAACATGACCCAATAAGCCCAATTGGGAAAATCAGTCATATGAAAAGAGAAGCCCGAGAAGGGCTGAAAAGGGAATAAGAGGACAAGAGTGGCAAACAACTGAAGGATCAACCTCGTTTGAGGGGAAAGGGAGATCTGGTCGTCGATCCATCCTATGAAGGCAATCAAAAGGGATGAGAAATGAAGGCAAAGTAGCCACAAATTACTCCCTTCATGGAAAAACAAGACGGAATGACCCATGGAAATGCCTAGTACGAAGGCCAATCCACCTCCTCTCGGGGTGGGGGTTTTATGACTGCTTCTGGAATTTGGCATATCAATGATATTTTTACGCAAAGCCAGCGAACGAACCCATTTTGTTGCGAAAAGAACGAGCAAAAAAGTAAAGCTTAGCCAAACTGCAATGAAAGGCATCGTTTCGAGGCTAAAGATCAGTTCCTTCACGATTCGCTCAGTACCCAGTCCATCCTTTCCAAAATGGAATTCGAAGACCAATTCAATCGTTCGCGGGCGAGAGAATCATCGAAAGTCAGACTTTGGGTCATCTTTCCGAATCTCTGCGAATCGAAAGGCATGGGTCTTTTTGTCAAAAGCTGAACGAAATCAAATATCTTAGCCAGGGAAAAGGCAATGGGCATTGCCAAGTTCAAAGGCTCGGGTCGCCCGATTTGAAAACTGATTTGCTCCTCGAGATCACGCAACCGGGGATGTTCTCCGTCCGTAAGATGAAAAACTCCACCCTCCCTCAAAACGGTTGGCAAAAAACGAACCATTTCGTCGACCGCCACAATGCTTCTTTTTGCCAAACCTCCTCCAATCCTAAGGTATTTCCCGGACTTCAATCCTCTGATTAATGCCCCTAGGTTGCCGGGTGGATTTGGCCCAGCGATCAAAGGAGCCCGTACAATCGAATAGTTTACCTTTTTTTCTTCGGCCCAACGAACAAGGGCATCTTCGGCCAGTCTTTTGCTTTTGCCGTAAGCATCCTCTGCATTTCTGGGATGATCTTCGCAAATGCCCTCCCCCGTTTCCAAACCGTAGACTGCTACCGAACTCAAAAAAAGCACGCCCGTTTGAGGTAATTCCGCCTTTTCCAAAGACTGAAGCAATCGCTTCGTCCCCAAGTGGTTGACCGAATCAAACAGCTCTTTTTCCTCCTGATTCCTTGGCACCCTATGAGCAAGGCCGGCAAGATGATAAACCTCATCGAATTTGTAACCGCTCAGGTCAGGTACCTCTTTTGACAAATCCACGACAAGAGCTTGGGCTGCGTTCGAATGCCTCACTCCCAGACTGTAGACTTTCTTACCCTCTTGGGTCAGAGTACGGACCAAATGCTTGCCTAGGAAACCATTGGCTCCGGTCACCAAACAGCATGTTTTCCTTTCTTTCAGAGCTTCAATTCCTCCAAAAGATCAAGGTATTTTCGTGAAAGCAAGTTTCGATCAAAACGTTCTCTTCCCACTTTCAATGAATTTGCCGACATGGTTTTCCTATCCTCGTAATTATGAGCCAAGTATTGAATCGCATTCGCCAAGCCATCCGGATCCCCAGGTTCGGTGGTTATTCCGCAATTTTCCACTTGGAGTAAGGTTCTGATCCAACCCTGAGTGGTTTGAATCACAGGAACGCCCGCGGCAAAGGCATCGAATAATTTGTTGGGAGAGACGGTATCGAAAACCTTGAGGTTTTTTAGAACGAGCAGAACCGCATCGCAATGATTGATCCAAAGGGCTAGATCTTCCTTTGGAATCGGAGGCAAGAAACGAATCATGCCCAGGAGTTGCTCCTGTCCGGCCTTTTTTTCAAGATCTCTCTTTTCCTTTCCGTCCCCGATCAAGTAAATCAAGATATCCTCCTCACCCCAGGCTTTGAGCTTCTGGGCAGCGGTCAGGATCTGATCACAATGATTGGCGAGGCCCAAAGTGCCCGAATAAACAAAAGTCCTCTTGTCCTTCGAAATCATTTCGGGAGGAGGCCCAAGTCGCTTCAATTCATCGAAGAACTCACAATCCGAAGCGTTCGGAATCGATTCGACTCTTTTGGGTTGGTAAGACCTGACAATCCATTCCGCCATCGATGGAGACAAGGCAACCGTACAATCAGCCGAGCGGTAGCAAAGCGCTTCAAAACGGCGGAGGAGCGAAACGATCGATGCCTTTTGGATTAAACCCAATTGCTCGATGCCTTCACTGAAAAGATCCCTCACTTCCAGAACGAATTTGCGCCTTCTTATCCATTTTGCAAGAAGTCCGGCAAAAGCCACCGTCAACGGTCCCGAGGAGGCAATTACGAGATCACAAGATTTTAGGATCGAAAAAATACCGGCAAACAAGGAGAACGCGAGAAAAGTGAAGCCTCTGACAATCCTCCCGTGCTTGTTGGAAAGTTTAAGATTAAGAACAACCAAATTAATCCCTTCGATCTTTTCTCGATGGATCAATCCAGACGGACTGAGGTCCGACTTGTCATACACGCACGTCACCACGGTAACCTCATGCCCCGCCTGCACCCACCGCTTGGAAAATTCAAAGGCTCTCGTTCCCCAAGATCCCTTGGAAGTGGAAAAGTACTGATAAAAATAGAGGATTTTCACTTCATGCGGTTTTCTCCTTGGTGAGCGATGTCAAATGCTGGAACCGTTCAATCCCAAGTTATGGAGACCTCAGCCGCTCCATTGATAAGACTTACCGATAAGCATTGGTTTTCGACAATCCGGCCAAACGCAGGAGAATGTGTGGAAGGTTCGACCATTCCCAACCCATCGATCACCTCGAAAAGAACCCCATGGTCATATCCCTCTACTTGCCAAATGGAATCAGTCCGTTGCTTCAATTGAAGGTTCGGATGAAAATGAAAGCGAGCGACACCCACTGCATTTCGTCCTTCCATGCGATCGAGGATGCGGAACTTTCCCGCCTGCAACTCCCAATTCCGATGATGAACGATTCTCTCACACATTCTCGAGTAACCATCGTGCGAACAGGAAACGGAAGCAGTGTTTCCTCCTAGCTCACATGACCTGGAGAATGGTTTTGCTCGACGAGCTACGCGAAAAGCGCCCCAAACCTCCGATGAATTCCTCCCATTAACCTCCACTGTGTTATGAGATTGGGTGGATCTTTCCTTGTGTCTTTGAAGATTATTCTGATAGGTGGAAGTTCCTCCGTTCACCAAAATCCTTCGTCCTCGGATCGACAACTCAAAAGACAAGGTATCCGCGTGGGCATGCCCAGGAATATAATCGGGGCCTATGGGGGCGGCATCGATCAAAGCGACCGCATGTTCCTTGGCCAAGCGTACGTAGCCGGTTTGCTCAAGACTCTTCGATTCCTCCTCGATACTCTCCGAAACTGAAAATCCCAGCTTACTCGCATAGGAGAAAATTTGCCCCGGTTCAGGTTCGTGTTCCAATGCCGAGTCGTTGAAAAAGCCAATGCCTTCATCCGGGTGAATCATCGCCCTAAGCCAGTCGATCATTGCGGAAATCTTCAGAAGCAATTTAGGGCAAAGGTCGCTCATTCCGGGCATAGCGTGTTCATACGCTTTGAAAAGGTTCAAAAGATCAAGCAGGTCTTCAAGAACGATACCATGGTACATCGGACTTCTTTCAAAATGGCCGCCATCGCCAAGAATTTGTTCATCCATTTGCCGATGAACTAGTTCCGTTCCTGTTTTCCACCATCCGTGAGTCGCTTCTCCCTCAAAGAACAAAGCGGAAAAAAGCAAAGCCTTTGCATTGGCGAACAAGTGATTGCCCAACAAGTGAAACTCCAATCTCTCGCTTAACCATTCGGTTTGCATTGCAAGGCTTTCCAGCCATTTGGGCTCCAGTGAGTTTCCCGCAAGCGCCCATTTTATCCAGTTCACGATCCGCAAAGAAGTCGGATAAGGTTCCCAGCCAACACCTTCGAATGAAGCGTTGTTTCGAATCCAATCGTCCACCAAAACCCTATGAATCGCCAAGCGTTCTTTGGAACACTCTGCATTCAGGTCATCAAAGTAATGCAAATGGTAACGCCAGAGTCTGTCCATACCCGCACCCTCCCATCCCGTTTCCCGAAAGGATTTGGAAAGGTTAAGGAAAGTAAAGGTATTCGAGTCAGGCATTCTTGGTTTTCGCCCGATCGGTTGAATCCATTCTCGTGGTTTCGAACGAACCGCAAGCTTGGGAACCTTCAAGTTTTTCGGCTTACGCAAATTATATGAAATCCGATGGTAGAATTGGCTAGGTTTAAGGTAACGAAGCGTATTCAGGTACAATGGAAATTTATTCAGTTGCAAAGGATTTTTTCAAGTTGTTCAACAATACGCTCCCCTGTCTTGCCATCCCATTTTTCAGGAATCCCTCCCTTTTTCCACTCCCCGGCGAACAATCTATCCAGAAAGGGCTTGAGTCGCTCGGGATTTGTTCCCACCAATTCATTGGTACCGGTAGTAATGGTCTCCGGGCGTTCCGTGGAGTCACGCACGGTCATGCAGGGCACCCCCATAACCGTGGCTTCCTCTGTGATTCCTCCGGAATCGGTGATTACTGCCTTGGCGTGTTTAACCAAAAAATTGAATTCCCAATAGGGTTGTGGTTCGACTAAGGAAAAACCGGAAGGAATGGCTCCGATTTTTTTGAGAGATTTCATCGATCGCGGATGAACCGGAAAAACCAAAGGCAATCCACGAGCGCTCTGGGCAAGGACTTCCAAAATGCGAAGGAATCCATCGGTTTGATCAACGTTGTTCGGGCGATGGAGGGTGATCACGAAATAATTTTTTTCACTTAGCCCAAGATCATTCCACAACTTCGGTTTTGCGAATTTGTCTTCGTTGGAAAGCAAGGTGTCGATCATCGTGTTTCCGACGAAAAAAATGCTATCCTTCGACACCCCCGAATCGATCAGGTTTTCATTCGCGGTCTCACTGGTGGTAAAAAAGTAGTTGCTTACTACGTCAGTAACGATGCGATTTATTTCCTCGGGCATACTTCGATCGCCGGATCGAATTCCACCCTCTACGTGAGCTACCGGAATGCCTTTTTTTTGGGCGGTGATCGAGCAGGCCATGGTGGAAGTCACGTCTCCGACCACCATACACAATTGAGATGGCTTCTCGGAAAGTAATTTTTCATAACCTTGCATGATTCCAGCGGTTTGTTCGGCCTGAGTTCCTGACCCCACTTGCAAATTCACGTCTGGCTTCGGAATCCCCAATTGCTCGAAGAAGGAATCCGACATATTGTGATCGTAATGCTGACCGGTATGAACCAATCGATAAGTAAGCGTACCCACCCCCTTGTTTCTCGATTCCATGGCCCGGATGATCGGTGCGATTTTCATGAAATTGGGACGAGCCCCAGCAATCAGATCGACCAAAACGTTCACTTCCGCATTTCGATGGCCAATTGGCTCACTTCAAGGATTTCATCAATTGGAATCGGATTACAGGTTCCACTTCGGATGGCCCTTGCAAAGGCTTGAGCGCACGCCGCCTGTCCCTTGTCCTGCTTCCAAAGATTCATTTTCGTGAAGCCCGGCCAACCAAAGCCCCTAAGCGTTCTAAAATTATCCAATTGCAGAACGCTCCCCGATGAAAAGATCTCCAATCTTTCCTTTGGAAATGATTTGTGTCCATTGGCAAAGTAATGAATGCTTCCAATCGAACCGTCTTCAAAAACAAGGTTAAGGGTTACGGTATCTTTGTTCGCCGAATCCATTTCGATTTTTTCCCAGCTCTCTACCGGACTGGCTGCAAGAAAACGAAGAAGGTCAATGAAATGACAGGCTTCCCCAACGATTCTTCCTCCTCCCTGTTCGGGTTCATGCGTCCAATGATCCGATGGAATCATTCCTGCATTCACCGTCATCACAAAGGAACATGGTCCGCCCGTTCCTTCGATCAATCGCTTGGTTTTTTCCACAAGAGAGGAAAAACGGCGATTAAAACCGACCATGAGAATCAGGTTCTCATTTCCGTTCTTTTTTTCATATGCCATTCGGATCCGATCAAGTTCTTCCTTTTCAAGACAAAGAGGTTTTTCCACAAAAACGTGTTTTCCCGCATTCAAGGCATCGATTACGTAACCGGCATGGCTATCATGGCGCGTGGCAATTACAACTGCATCCGCCTCTTTGTCTGCAATCAGAGCGGAAATCTCCGTCGTGGCCTGGACAAAGCCATGCTTCCGGGCAGCCCTCACTCCTCCGAGGCCGGTTTTGGAAGCCACGCCTTGCAAACTGACCCCAGCCTTCTTAAACGCCGGGATGAGGATCTTGTTGGCGTAATTTCCGGCCCCGACAAAATGGATCGATATTTTCTCCTGACTCGTTTTCCGTTTTGCATCCTCCCTATTTTGTTCGTTTGCATGAAAAGATACCGTGCGAGCCTTATCCGAAATCTCGACCGAAGGGTATTTCAATAATATGCCGAGTGACTTTTCAGCTCCCCCTACCAGTTGATAAGCCTTCTCCGCTTCTTCGATCTCAAAATTGTGGGAAACGAGGGATTTCACCTTAAGTTTTCCCTCTGCCATCATATCAAGCACTGCCTCAAAATTTCTTTGCTCCGTCCAACGAACGAATTCGAATGGATAATCATTTCCCTTGTCTTCGTAATTCGGATCATATCTTCCCGGCCCATACGAACAGCTAACCTGAAAAGTCAATTCCTTCTCATAAAATTCTGCTCTGGACAATTCCAAGCCAGTGACGCCTACCAGAACGATACGCCCCCTTTTACGACTCATCCTCGCGGCTTGACTGACGGGCTCGTTACTCTTACTCGAAACCGTTAGAATCACGGCATCGACTCCCCGGTCTCGAGAAAAACTTCGAGCCACCTCAACCGGATCACGCCCTTCCGACAAAAGAAAAGTCTCTGCCCCGAAGCCCGCCGCCAAGCGAGCATGCTGAAGAGGGAGC
>NZLE01000048.1 GCA_002692605.1 Opitutia bacterium | reverse complement strand
AACGTCAAATATATATATACTGTATAAATTATTTTTTTACTTGTATATTATTATAATTAATTATATTCATTTAATAATTTAATTCATTGTTATAATGAATATGTTTCATTATAAATTTGAATTTATATAACTTTTTGGCTCTTTTCTTTACAAATGACGCGCTTTGGGGCATTGCTTGGGGATGAAAGCTTTCCTGAAAATCGGACTGCCTTGGGCACTTTCCTTGGGTTTAGTTTTTTATTTGGGTCTCCAATTGGGTAGTCGAACTTCCGAACTGCAACTCGGAGAATCCTCCCATTACCATAAATCGGAAATTCCGAACAAGCCGAAGATCACCTCTTCACCCTCCGAAAATACAAAACAGCAAGTTAAGGAAAATTCCGACTCGGCCAAGAGTTCAAACTCCAAGATCCAACCGAGTCCTCCCCTTCCCCCAAATCTTATTCGCATCATGCAGGGATCGGGTATCATCGAAAGAATGGGAGCCTACTTGGATGCGGTTCGGGCTATGGACCGGTCCAACGTTCAGGACGTCGTGGCCGCTTTCGAAGCGCTGCCCAAAGGATATGGTCGGCATTTGGAAATGAAGCTTTTGATGAGAAGTTGGGCAGACGTCGATCCCTTGGGAGCGCTTGCCTATGCCAATGAAGTCCTTGATGAAAAAAGCGAGCGGAGATTCGGTGTCTCGGAGATTTTAGCCGGTTGGGCCAATCGCGACCCGGATGCCGCGCTCGCTTGGGCCAAGGCCAATAATCGGAGTGAAAACCCAGAGGACAATCCCTTGCTCGTAGGCATCATCAAGGGCTTAGCGGAAACCAATCTGGATTCCGCAAATGGCATATTTCTTTCGCTACCGGATGGGAATGCCCGCTGGCAAGCTTCCTCCTTTCTCGCTCAGGAGTATTCGAAAAAAGGGACACAGGAAGCCATTCGATGGGCGAACCAATTGCCTAAGGAAGACTTGCGCTTGCGAGAAACCATTCTCGGACAACTCGCCTCCCGTCTCGCTCGCAGGGACATTTCCGGAACAGCCCAATGGGTCTCCTCCATGGAAGATGACAAGGCGAGCAGACGGGTCATGGATAACCTGCTGACCAATTGGGTATCCCAAGACGTCGGGCAAGCCTCCGAATGGGTGACCGCCCTCAAGAATGAAGATCAAAAAACCTACGCCATGAAACAACTGACGGCCAGGTGGTCCCTGATGGATCCGGTTTCCACCGCCCAATGGCTCAATCAATTTCCCCCGTCCGAAAAACTCGATCCGGTAGTGGGAGAATTCGTAACCCGCATTTCCGCCCGTGATCCGGAGGGAGCGGTTGGATGGGCTCAATCCATCCTCGATCCTTCGGCGAAAGACAAAGCCATTAAAAAGGCTCTAAGCGCATGGGATCGCACTGACCCAAAGACGGCAAGCGAGTGGAGAAGGACAAACGGTTATTTGCCCGAAAAGTAATCCAATTTGAAATGTGGTTTTTGGAAAAGATTACTTTCCGATGGTCTCGATGATGGCCACGATGGGCAAAAACAGCGCAATCACGATAAATCCAACGACCACCGCGAGAAAAACGATCATGATAGGCTCGATCAGTGAGGTCATCCCGGCCACCGCATTGTCCACGTCCTCGTCATAGTTGTCCGCGATTCGCGTCAGCATATTAGGCAACTCTCCGGTTTCCTCCCCAATTTCGACCATACTGGCGACCATGGTGGGAAAAACCTCTTCCCTTTCCATCTGCACCGCCATGGCCTCCCCGTCCCGAACCGAGTCGTGAACGTTACCCATCGCCTTCATGAACAAGCCGTTGGACAAGGTGTCCTTGGTAATTTGCAAAGCCTGCAGGATTGGCACTCCACTACTGAGCAAGGTTCCGAAAGTCCGTGTGATACGGGAAATGTTTGATTTGCCGACGACGTCCCGTACAACGGGGACGTTCAAACCAAGCCAGTCGAAGACTCGCCCGCCGAACTTGGTTTTCTTGAACAAAATCACGCCTCCGACGGTTCCTGCCATTCCCCCAAGCACCAGAATCGGGTGCCCGGAAAAAAGATCACTGATGTTAATCACAATCTGGGTGGGTCCGGGCAGAGGGGCACCGCGCAGCATTTGCTCGAAGATGGTTTGGAACTGGGGCACAACCACCATCATAAGCAGGGTAACGATGGCTACGGCCACAAACATAATCACGCTCGGATAAATCATGGCGGACTTCACCTTCTTAATGGTGCGGATGGACTTCTCCTGAAATTGAGCCAAACGATCCAAAACCAAGTCCAANACTCCGCCAGCCTCACCGGCTCTCACCATNTTCACGTAGAGATTGTCGAANACCTTGGGNTACATGGCCAATCCGTCAGAGAGGTTTCCCCCGGAGGAAACTTTCTCCGAAATCGCCTCAAGCATGGACTTGAACTTGGGCTTCTTTTCCTGTTGCTTGATCATGACCTCCAAACTTCTCAACAANGGAAGTCCGGCTTGTACGAGGGTGGACATCTGGCGGGTGAAAACGGAAATATCCTCGCTGTTCGGCCCCCCTCCAATTTCAAGGGCAAGCAATCCGCCTTTTTTCTTCTTACCCTTTGCTTTTGCGGCTTTGGTCTTTTTCTTTCCTTTGGTCGNAGCCTCCGCATCAGCAGCCTGCGAAAGTTGATCGGCGGGCGTATCNAGNGGAACGACCTGAGAAACGTTCAATCCGTACTGGGCGAGTTGTTGGTNAGCCTGTTGCTCATTCGCAGCTTCGAAATTCCCCTGGGTCTGGGCTCCGGTCTGGTCGGTTGCGGTGTATTGAAAAATCGGCATAATTGGAATCTTGGTGAAAAGTTAGGTGTATTTCAAGACTTCCTCCACGGTGCACTCGCCGTCAAAGATGGAACGGAGGCCGTCTTCCCGGAGAGTTCTCATACCTTGCTCGATGGCATTTTGCCGAAGGACCAAAGTTGCGGCTCCGGAATTGATCATTTCCCGAAAGTTGTCCGTCACCTTGATCATTTCAAACAGACCCGTTCTTCCNCGATAGCCTGAATTGTTGCACTCTTCGCATCCCGCTCCGTAATAGAATTTNCTTTCTCCCAGNTCATTCGCCTTGAGGTCCAAAGNGCTCAGCATCTCTTTCTTGGGCATGTATTCTTCACGGCAACTCGTACAAATCTTCCGAACCAAACGCTGGGCCAAAACGAATTCGAGGGATGCGGACAAAAGAAAGGGTTCCAAACCCATGTCAATCAAACGAGTGACCGCGCCAGGCGCGTCATTGGTGTGAAGAGTNCTGAGAACGACGTGTCCNGTAAGCGANGCCTGAACCGCAATTCTCGCCGTTTCAATATCTCGGATTTCCCCGACCATGATCTTGTCGGGATCTTGCCGAAGAAAAGCCCGCAATGCCCGGGCAAAATCTAGACCGACCTGATGATTCACCGGNACTTGCATAATCCCCTCAATCTCGTATTCCACCGGATCCTCCGCNGTCAGTAACTTGATGTCCATTTGGTTCACNTCTTTCAAGGCGCTGTACAGGGTGGTGGTTTTGCCCGAACCGGTCGGGCCGGTAACGATAAAAATTCCGTTGGGCCGACGAACCGCATCCCGGATGCCTTTCTTGACGCTTTCGGTAAGACCGAGACTCTCAAGATCCAAGTTGACCGCTGACTTNTCCAANACCCGCAGCACCACACTCTCTCCAAATTGAGTGGGTAAGGTTGAAACACGCAGATCAACGGCTCTTCCCTCGATGGTCATTTTGATCCGGCCATCCTGAGGGATTCGATGTTCGGCGATGTTCAAGTCTGCGATCACCTTAATTCTCGAAATGACGGGCAAGGCCAAACTCTTGGGTGGAGGAGACATCTCATAAAGAGCCCCGTCCACCCGGTATCTGATCTTGAATTCCTCCTCGAACGGCTCGAAGTGAATATCCGAAGCCTTGGCCCGGATCGCCTGCTGCATGACCAAATTCACAAATCGAATGATCGGCGTTTCGTTGGCCGCGTCCGTAAGATCGCTTTCCTTGGTTTCGTCCAGGTCCTCAAACCCGTCCAAACCGGCCTCGCCGATTAGATTATCCAAGGAAGTCTGTTCNCGGGAATAATGCTTTTCCAAGAGTTGTTCGATCTCAAGAGGATCACAGACCACNAGGAAAATCTCCATATTCAGAGCGAAAGTCAGGTCATCGATAATCGCGGAGTTGAAAGGATCGGAAGTAAGGAAATGAATGCCTCCCTCGGACAGATAAAGAGGCACAATTCCGTATTGATGAGCCATCTCCGCGTCAATTGCCTTCAAGGTTTCCGGATCAATCTCTCCCACCGCTCCGATCTGAAGTTCATAGCCGAGATATTCGGAAACCAAACTAAGAATATCCTCACGCTCCGCAATACCGGCATCAATTACGGCTTCGGCATAGGACTTGGTTCCAGCGCGGACCTCATCATCAAAAAGGGCTTCCAATCCATCTTGGGATACCCCCTCCACTTGTTTGAAAATGTCACGAATCGACGAATTGTAATCTGAGTACAACATGTCTTTTATTCCTCCTCCGTGGTTACCATNAGAACCTCGTCCAGCGTCGTCACCCCGGCAAGGACTTTTCGGAATCCGTCTTCACGCATCGACCTCATACCCATCTCCCTCGCCTTGCGACGCAATTCGACGATGCTGACGTTGTGGTAAATCATCTCCTCAATTTCCTCATTGACNACAAAAATCNCGAATACGCCTTTTCGCCCTCTAAATCCCTTATCGCCNCATTTCTCGCAACCGGCTCCACGCATAAAACTGGCGTTGCTCACTTGGTCCTCGCCAATTCCCAAAACCGATAATTCGCTGGGAGAAGGGGTGTGGGGTTCCTTGCAACTTTGGCAAATCGAACGAACCAATCTCTGAGCAAGAGCGGCTCGCAAGGAGGCCGAAACCAAAAAGGGTTTCACGCCCATATCCACTAGTCGGGAAACCGCACTGGGGGCATCATTGGTGTGCAGCGTACTGAACACCATATGACCGGTAAGGGATGCATTAATGGCAATTTCCGCAGTCTCCAAATCTCGAATCTCACCCACCATCACGATATTCGGTGCCTGACGGAGCATGGCTCGCAAGGCCGCGGAGAAAGTCATGCCCACATCCGCGCGAACCTGAACCTGATTGATCCCCGCCACCTCGTATTCCACGGGATCCTCCACCGTTATGATCTTTCGATCCGGTTGATTGATCGCATTGAGAGCGGAATATAAAGTGGTTGATTTTCCCGAACCGGTTGGTCCCGTAACCAAAAAGATGCCATCCGGCAAAGTGATTACGCCCTCGAAGATTTCCTGGTCATCGGTAAAGAAACCCAATTGAGGAAGACCGAGACTCAGACTCTCCTTGTCCAAAATCCGCATGACAATGCTTTCGCCGTGAACCGTGGGAAGGGTCGAAACCCGAAGATCAATCACCTTGCTTCCGACTTTCACGTTGATTCTTCCATCAAGGGGAACCCGCTTTTCGGCCAGAGATACGTTGGCCATCAATTTGGTTCGGGAGATAATGGAAGGCTGGAGCCTTTTGGGGGGATCGGGTTGCTCTTGCAGTTTTCCGTCCACCCGGAACCTGATGCGGAATTTTTTCTCCAAAGGTTCCATGTGAATATCGGAGGCCCTCATTTCCAAGGCATCCTTGATGACCGAGTGCACGTACTTGATGATGGGAGCGTCTTCCTCGCTGACGTCTTCCGGTTTGACCCCATCCCCAATCTCGATTTCGGAGGCATCCATGCCATCGAAGAATTCATTCATTCTGCGGTCTTCCGCAGTCCCATAGGCTTCATCAATCGCATGAAGAACTGCGCCACGATAGGCAATCTTTGGATTGATGGTTTTGCCAAGTAGGTGGGTGAGGTTATCCAAGCCATCCTCATCCAACGGATTGCCAAAAACGATTTCAATTTCCGCACCGCTTACTCCCAAGGGAAAGGCTTCGTACTGCCTCGCCCATTCGGGACTGAGCAAAGCGAGAATTTCTTCGGGCGGATTGACCTCCGCAAGATCCACCGACTCCATGTTAAGCTCGGATGCGAGGAAGTTGACCACGTCAGTCTCGTGCGTCCCGGTTTTTTCCAAAACCAAGTTCATGAACGACAAATCCTTATCACCGACTTCCTCTTCGGATTGGGCATCGACCGCTTGCCTAATTTCAGCGAGCATGGCTTCGTTCACAACGCCTTGCTGGCTGAAGGCTTCCAAAAGATATTCGTCGGTGGGGTTCATGTGCTATGAGCAATGCAAGACAGATTGAATGCTTTCCCCCCGCCTTACAAGCTCATCTGCCCAACCCCATTAAAAATTCAGGATTATTCTTGGTTTTACGAACCCGTTGAATAAACATTTCCATGGCCTCCGCAGGCGGAACCCCTTTGAGAGAGCGGCGAAGGGAATAAATCTTGTTCAACTCGTCCGGGTGATAGAGAAGCTCCTCTTTTCGGGTACCACTCTTTTCGAAATCCAAAGCCGGGAAAATTCGTTTGTTGGATAACTCCCTATCCAAATGCAACTCCATGTTTCCAGTTCCCTTGAATTCCTCGAAAATGACTTCATCCATTTTACTTCCCGTTTCAACCAAGGCCGTTCCCAGAATCGTAAGGCTTCCTCCACCCTCGATGTTACGAGCCGAACCAAAGAAGCGTTTGGGGCGTTGCAAAGCGGTCGCCTCGACCCCACCACTGAGAATTTTTCCACTGTTAGGCATCGTGGTGTTGTAGGCGCGGGCCAACCGGGTGATCGAATCCAAGAGAATCACGACATCCTGGTTATGCTCGACCATCCGCCGGGCCTTTTCGATTACGATTTCCGCTGCGTGAACGTGACTCTCCGCGCTCTCGTCAAAGGTGGAGGCAATGACTTCGGCATCGGGAACCTGACGGCGGAAGTCAGTCACCTCCTCAGGACGCTCATCCACCAAAAGAACAATCAGATGAGCGTTGGGGTTATTGACTCGAAGAGCTCGGGCAATGCCTTGCTGCAAAACCGTTTTCCCCGTCCGGGGAGGAGCCACGATCAGTCCTCTCTGCCCAAAACCTATCGGGGACACCAAATCCACCACTCTCATGGAAACGTTGTCCCACTCGGCCTTTTCATCGGTCTCCAAATAAATGCGCTCCAGTGGATAATAGGGGATCAACTCAGTGAAGGGAGTAACCCGGCTTGCTTCTTCAGGTTCTCCCCCCATGACCTGTTCCACCTGCAAGAGCACAGGACAAGTTGCCTCCGCCATTTTGGCCCGTAAGAACCCTTGCACGAGTTGCCCGGTTTTCAGTCCGTATTTCTTGACTAGAAGCTCA
Organism: Opitutia bacterium; assembly: GCA_002692605.1. Classification (GTDB taxonomy): domain Bacteria; phylum Verrucomicrobiota; class Verrucomicrobiia; order Opitutales; family Seribacteraceae; genus Seribacter. The sequence continues at coordinate 15,115 of NZLE01000048.1, read as the reverse complement.
GGAACGAATGCGCATTGCGACTTCAGTCGATAATCGTCCTTTTGCTGCAGAAGAAAACCATGTCCATCCTCCATGACTTGTAAGATCCCGGAGTTTCGAACCGGGGTTTTCTTTTCCAGACAAGAAGCAAGCAAAGCGTCGAAGATTTCCTCTTTCAAGGGAGCCGTTCCAAGTTCGATCTGAAGTGGCAGGCTTACGATCTTTTCCTTTAACTCCTGAAGGCTCAGCGAAAGCAATTCATCCAAACAAATGGGTTCCTGACCAGACCCGGCAAACTCTTCGGCCAGGGTTATCAACCCCTCTTCGGTCCTCAACTCTTCGCTTTCGAGTAGATCGCCAATTTCCAGGGGGCGAGTTTCGGTTTCTTCGTAGGGAAGCTTTCTGGGTTTCTTGAACTTTTGCCGGGATCGGTTCTTCTGCCTCTTCTTATCCTGCCAATTTTGTTTTTTTCCTTCCCTGTTATTGGATCCTCCCCCTTGGCCCTGTTGATTTGGATGGGGCTTCTTCGAGCCTCCCTTATTATGAGAAGACGGTTTAGGCGTGGAATCCGATTCCTTCCGAACATTCTCTTCCGAGGTCGGCGCGGGGGAAGTTTCCTCCCTGAAAGGATTTTCCTTGGGTGGAGGAGATTCCTCTCCATCGGTGCTGAAAAACAATTGTCCGCCAGAATCCTCACCGTCGGATCTTTTGGAGTCATCCGTCGGAGAACCTTCCTTGGAGGGCCTTTCTTCAGCCTTAGGCGTGGATTCGTCCGTGCCTGAAGCCTCATCATTTGCGCTAGGAGCCCGCTCTTCGGGGTCAGTCTTCTTTTTCGTTGCCATATCGGATTGGGTAAAAGGTTTTTATTGGGAAGCTTGAGAAAACGTCTTGATCATTCGCTTGATTTGACTGCAAAGAAATTCCTCCGAACCGCTTCCAAGAAGAACGTAATCCGAAAGAGAAACTTTATCAGTGGAAGGCATCTGAGCTTGTATTCGGGCCATGGCTTCCGATTCATCGGATCCGCGCTCGAGCATTCTGGATACTTGAAGGTCCATCGGTACGTAAATGCAGAGGATTTTGGTAAAGTGGGATTTTAATTTGTTTTCGAAAAGCAAGGGCAACTCAACGACAAATCTTTCTTTGCTTGAATTGCCAATAAACTTCACCCAATGAGAACGCACGAGAGGGTGAAGAAAAGATTCCAACCATGAGCGTTCGGAAGGATCATTAAATATTATTTGGGCAATTTTACTTTTGTCAACGATTCCTCCAGAAAAAAATAGCTCATTCCCCCACCTTTTCCTCAAAGTGTCACGGACCCTTTCGTCCTTTTCGAGAAATTCGGAAACGATGGAATCGACGGAAATGGTCTCCCAGCCAAGTTGCTCGAAAATTTTCAAAGCCGTTGACTTGCCGGAAGCGATTCCGCCAGTCAGACCGATCACGGTCTTGCCGGGGAATGGATTCATTCTTACTTGTTTCTCAATTTGAAGGTGTTGGGGCAAGCTTCGAAAATGAGAGCAGGATGGAATACAATCGTCTTGCCTCCATTTCGTCAAAGCCTATGATCCTTCTTTTACTTTGGCTGGTAGGGTATCCAAGTGGCTAAAGGATGCGGACTGTAAATCCGCCCGCTTCGTGCGTTCGTCGGTTCGAATCCGACCCCTACCACCACTTTCCGCGAGCCAAACGAATTCTTGGTTTTCCAAAAAAATTCCAAAGTCCTGGAATTCGGGCGAAATCCCCATAGACGACTTGCCGCAACTCTCAACTGAGGAATCTTTTCACTCATGTGAGGCTTGGTTCGAGTATCCGGAAATAAATTTTCCCTTGCCCATGCGAATCTTCAAAACCATCAAAGTTAACCATGAGTCGCGCAAAAAAGTGGATTGTCATGATCTTGGGAGGAATTCTTCTCTACCTGTATCAAACCTGTTCGGGTAAATTCAGCGCCTTTGCGGGATTCTGAGAATGAATGGATTAGCGGGTAGATTTCTTTTCGGAGGAGGCTTGGGATTGGCTCTTGCCTTTCTTTTGGCTAACTACCTAAGCGTCGCTCTCTTATCGGTCTATGGAGATTGGTTGGGTTGGCGACAGGTGACCGGTGCGGCGCCCAACGCCCTGACCTCAATCACTCAGAAAATCACCTGGGCGCTGTTTTTCTGCTCTTCCTGGTGGATGTTTTGGAAATTCGACGCCTTCTTTCCTCTCAGACCTAGGGAAACGTCTGATTCGAACCAATCGGAGGAAGAAGAATCCGAATTTGTCGAAAAGGAACCAAGCGTGGAATACTTTAAACCTGAAAGGGATGAGGGGAATTCCAACTCCTCGAGCGAATCGGAACCCGAACCAGAGCCGGAGCCTAAGCCCACTTTCACCGAAGAGGAGCGAATCTACGGACGAATTCTCGAAATCGAGGAGGAGGACCTTGAGGATTTCGATGCCATTAAGGCCATTTACAGAAAACGCATCGCTCAATACCACCCTGACAAAGTCTTGGCAATGGGTCCGGAAATTCGTGAAATTGCCGAGCAAAAAGCCAAGGAGATCAACGAAGCTTACGAGTATTTTCGCGCAAAATCGAAAAGAATCGAGCCTCAGTAATCTCTCTCCCCATCTTAACCCAGGCATTCGAAGCCCGGAAACTTGGATAACCATAAGTCAAGGGGGAAGAAGGTAGTGGGAATTCTCGCTTGATGTGATTCTTCATGCGTTTAAGATAGATACATTTTTCATTATGACTGCAAAAGCAACTTCCCACCAATTCCAAGCCGAGACCAAGCAAGTTCTGGATATCGTTGTCAATTCCCTCTACAAGGACAAGGAAATCTTTGTGCGTGAACTGATTTCAAACGCTTCCGACGCCCTTGAGAAACTCAGACGCAAGCAGCTTACGGAAAAAGAAGTGTTTGACGAAAACTTGGAATTGGAAATCAACGTTTCAACCGATGATTCTTCCAAACAAATCACCATTCAGGATTTCGGAATCGGTATGTCTCAGGAAGAACTGATCGAAAACCTCGGCACCATCGCCCATTCGGGTTCGAAGGAATTCATGGAAGCTCTCAAGGGTGACGGTGAAAAGAATGAGGCCTTGATCGGCAAATTCGGAGTCGGTTTCTACAGCGTTTTCATGGTCGCGGAAAAGGTTCAGGTCTTCACGCGCTCGTGGAAAAAGGACGGTACGGGGTTCTGCTGGGAAAGCGACGGTGGAGGAGACTACAGCATCGAGGAAGCCGAGGGGCAACGACGTGGCGCAAAAATCGTCATCCAGCTGAAGGAGGATTTTTCCGAATTCGCTAAGGAAGACCGGATCAAGGATATTATCAAAAAGTACTCCGCCTTCGTTCAATTCCCAGTTAGTCTCAATGGAGAGAAAGTCAACACTGTGGACGCCATTTGGATGAGGTCCAAAAAGGAAATCTCGGACGAGGAATACGAGGAATTCTACAAATTTCAGGCAAACGAATACGAAGGTCCCCTCATGCGCATGCACTTTAGCGCGGATGCGCCCTTGGAAATCAATTCCCTGCTTTTCGTACCCAAGAGAAACATGGAGAAAATGGGCATGTTCAGAAACGAAAACAAGGTTGCCCTGCATTGCCGAAAGGTTCTCATCGACGCGGAACCGAAAGGTTTGTTTCCCGAATGGCTACGTTTTCTAAAAGGTGTGGTGGATAGCTCCGACCTGCCCTTGAACGTCTCCAGAGAAACCATGCAGGACAGCGACCTGCTGCGTAAACTTAATCAGGTCCTGACCAAAAGGTTTCTGCGTTTCCTAAACGAGCAGTCCAAAAAGGAAGAGGATACCTATATCGAATTTTGGAATGAATTTGGGATGCTGATCAAGGAAGGCGCCGCCACGGACTTTACCTATAAGGAGGATCTTGCCAAACTGCTCAAATTCGAAAGCACCGCTTTGGACGCGGGTAAGCTCACTGGCCTTGACGATTACGTCGACCGCATGGCCGGCGATCAGGAAGAAATTCTATTCCTCTTCGGCAAAAGCCGCGAATCCATCGAGTCGGGACCTTACCTAGAAGCCCTCCAAGCGCGTGGTTGGGAAGTTCTTTTGCTCACCGAACCCGTGGACGAGTACGTCATGCAAACGGTTCGCGAATATAAGGAAAAGAAAATCATCTCCGCTGATTCGGAAGAGTTGAAACTCGAAAAGCTCGATCAGGAGAAAGAGGGTGAAACACTCGGTAAAAAAGAGATCAAATCCCTTTGCGACTGGTTGAAGAAGACCCTTGAAGATAAGGTTTCCGAAGTCGAGACAGGTGAACGTCTGATCGACAGCCCGGTTTGTATCGTCGGCTCCGATGGCATGGGAGGAGCATCCGCCCGAAGAATTATGAAAATGATGCAAGGACCCGAAGGCGCCCTTCCCGCTCCGGCGGTCAAGTTGCAGATCAATCCCGGGAATTCGATAATCCGTGGATTATCCGAACTCAAGGACAAGGAGGAACAGACGGCCAATTTGGTGGCGCATCAACTTTTGGACAATGCATTGGCCTCCGCCAATCTCCTCGATGACCCTCGTGAAATGATTGCCCGAAGCTATCAAACCTTGGAAAAAATCACTTCCGGATAATGGATCGATCGCTCTTTTGGCCCAGATTTTACAGAGGTTATTTTCAAACCGCTGCAAAAAATTGGTATTGCGCAAAAGATGAATGCGTGAATAAGAGAATGGTATGAAAGCTTCATCCTTCACTTTCCTACGCGTTTTTGTCTTCTCCTTTTTTCTGATTTCCACCTTTGCTGGATGTTCCCGAGGTGTCAGCAATCCCTTTGCCGACAGTGATGGTGAGGTGAAGGAAAACATACAAAATCTCATGGGTTTGGCCGTAGGGATGACCAAAGGACAAGTGTTCGATCTTTCCGGCATCGCCAACTACGTCGAAGGCTACGATTGGGGAAGCGTTTGGTTTTACAAGATCCGCAAGGGAGGAAACGAAGGAACCCTTGCAAACAAGGATATCGAACAAAGATACATGCCGGTTGTTTTTGACAACACCGACCGAGTCATGGGGTATGGAAGAAAGTTTTACGACCAAACCCTTTCCGACTTGGGCACCGGTCAGTTCTAAGTCTCGAATTCAAAATACCGAATTGTTCGGTTGACGAACGATCGAAATTTCTACATTTTGATCCTTTTCCCTCATTTCGATGAAGACAACACTCGCTAAACCCGAAACCACCACCCACGACTGGAAGATCGTTGACGCAACCGATCAAATACTTGGGCGTTTGGCCGTATCCATTGCCAACGCCCTTCGGGGTCGGAACAAACCCACCTACACGCCCCACGTCGACACCGGAGACTATGTGATCGTTTTGAATGCGGAAAAAGTAAAACTGACGGGAGCGAAGGAGGAACAGAAAAAATACATGTTTTACAGTGGTTACATGGGTAACGAAAAATACAGAAGTGTTGCGGACTTCCGGGCAAAAAGGCCCGAATTCATTATCACCAATGCAGTTCGGGGAATGCTTCCCAAAAACAAACTTGCCAGCGCCATGCTCAAGAAACTCAAGGTCTATGCGGGGAACGAACACCCCCACGAAGCCCAGCAACCCACCCCTCTTTTACCCGAATCCCAATAGAATCTCATGAGCCCCAAAGCTAAAGCCAAAGAATTCATCGCCACGGGTCGCAGAAAGACCAGCACCGCCCGGGTACGCATCACCGAAGGCAAAGGAGCCTTCACCATCAACAACCGGGACCTTTCCGATTACTGCAAGACCGAACAGCAAAGGAAAATGGCCACCTCTCCCCTCACTACCGTAGAGAAAAACAACTCCGTTGACGTTTCCGTCAACGTTCAGGGTGGAGGAGGTAGCGGACAAGCCGGTGCGATTCGTCTTGGTCTTTCTCGGGCTCTCGAAAAAATGGACGCCGAATTACGCGTCCCTCTCAAGAAAGACGGTCATATGCGACGAGATCCCAGGAAAATCGAAAGAAAGAAGACCGGACAACCCGGGGCACGGAAAAGATTCCAATTCTCAAAGAGATAAACCCACAAGAAAAACTTTTCAGAACAACCCCCCGGAACTCCAACCGGGGGGTTTGTTTTTTTAAATCATAGAAGGCATTTCGGCATGAACGTCTGCATTATCGGAGCATCAGGATATTCCGGCAGGGAACTCGTATCTCTGCTGTTGGATCATCCGTATGCGAAGTTGACCACCATCACCTCTCGGTCTTTGGATGGCCAAAAACTCGAAGATTGCCTTCCCAAACTCCGGGGCAAGGATCGGGGCCTGCGGTTTTCCAATCCCTCTAGGGAACAACTTTGCCAAGACTCTTCCTTGGAGGTTTTCTTTCTCGCACTACCCCATGGAACCGCTGCCAGTTATGCCATTCCCCTTTTGGAAGCGGGTAAGAAAGTCATCGATCTTTCGGCTGATTTCAGGCTCCGTTCTCCCGTCAGCTACAAAGAGTACTACGGTGAGGAACATCCTGCCCCTTCCTGGCTTAAGCAAGCTCAATACGGATTGCCCGAGCTTCACGATCTATCTTGGGAAAAGTCTCCTTTGATTGCATCTCCCGGATGCTACCCGACCAGCATACTCGTTCCTCTTGCTCCCCTTTTGAAAAGTAAACTCATCCAAAAGGAAGGGATTGTAGCCAATTGCATAAGTGGAATCAGCGGAGCTGGAAGAACCGCTTCCGAACGCTTGCTTTTTTGCGAAAGAAACGAAAATTCGTCCGCTTACGGATTACCCAAGCACCGGCACCTTTCGGAAATCGAAGAGCAACTGAGTCTCTTTGCCGAGGAGAACGTAGTGCTCTCTTTTCAACCCCATCTCGCCCCTATGAACCGAGGTATCTGCTCGACTCTATCGGTTTTGTCCGAAGGTCCCGTTCGTACGGAAAAAATCTACGATTGTTGGAAGAATGCTTATTCGAATCGGCCCTTCGTTCAGATCCTGGCAAGCGGAACCTTTCCAGAAACCTCCGCCGTCACGGGAACCAACCGGATTGATTTCTCGGGGCTGGCGGATCCGCGTACGAACCGATACGTCCTTTGCTCGACGGAAGACAACTTGATCAAGGGAGCGGGCGGTCAGGCCATTCAGGCCATGAACCTCTGCCAAGGCTATCCGGAGGAGTCCGGGTTGTCATGAAATTCTTCGAAAACGGCGATGGGGTTACCGAACCGCGAGGGTTCTTTGCCTCCGGCGTGCACTGTGACGTCAAAGGCAAGAAAGACGGCGCCCTTGATCTTGGTGTGATCTATTCCAAGAAACCATGCACGGGAGCGGGAGTTTTCACCACCAACGACGTCAAGGCGGCTCCCGTCACCTATTGCATAGACCTTTTGAAGAATCCAAAGTCCACTTTCCACGCTGTGGTTGCGAACAGTGGAAACGCCAATGCCTGCACCGGTGCTCAAGGTGATGCCGACACCAAAAAAATGGCTTCTGAAGTCGCCCGTCATCTCAAGGTGCATTCCAAGGAAATTCTCGTTTTTTCAACCGGAAGGATCGGCGTCCCTTTACCGATGAGTCGAATCACCGCGGGTATCCGGGACGCCACCGATGACGTCCTTCAGGAATTCGACGGCGCTCACGCCTTTCAGGAAGCGATCCTGACTTCGGATACCTGCACCAAATCCTGTTCCGCCAAGATTGAAACACCCGGCGGTGAAATCACGGTCGGTGGAGTCGTCAAAGGGGCTGGTATGATCGAACCCAATATGGCAACCATGCTCGCTTTCCTAACCACGGATGCGGGCGCTTCCCCGGAGCTTCTGAAAACCATTTTGAAACAGGCAGTGGATCAATCCTTCAACCTCATGACCATTGACGGGGATATGAGTACCAACGACTCGGTGGTTTTGCTCGCCAACAAGGGAGGCGGGATCAAACTGGATCTGGAAGAACCTACGGTGGTCCGGAAGTTTCAAGAGGCAGTCAACGCCGTTTGCGCTGCCCTCGCCCGGAAATGCGTGAGCGATGGGGAGAAAGTGACCAAGTTCGTCAAAGTCCGCATCCAAGGAGCGCCCAGCGATGAGGACGCCGAAAAAGTCGCCCGTTGCATCGCCAACTCCCTCTTGGTCAAAAGCTCCTGGTACGGATCCGATCCCAATTGGGGCAGATTGGTGGATGCCGCGGGATACGCTAAAATCGGTCTGATTTTCGATCAATTGGACCTCTTCTACGATGACGTTCCCGCTCTGATCAATGGCGAACCCATTATCGGAAACAAAAGCCAGTGGCAGAATATCGTGAAGGGAAAGGAATTCATCATTACCTTGGACCTTAAGATCAAAAAAGGGAAGGCTGAAATCTGGACCAACGACTTGAGTGAGGAATACGTCAATTTCAACAAGAGCGAATAAGATGCCTGCAGTCGAGGAAAGTAAGAGAAAAGCCAGCATTTTGGTTGAGGCTCTGCCTTACGTCAGACGCTTTCGCGGTTCTATCTTCGTGGTCAAGTATGGAGGTAGTTTCATGGATTCCCCAGACCCTGCGATACGAGCCGGAGTGGCTCAGGACCTCGTCTTTCTGAACTTTGTGGGCATTCGCGTGGTCGTGGTTCACGGAGGGGGAAAAGCGGTCACTCGGGAACTCGAGTCAAGAGGGCTCGAAGCCAAGTTCGTAAACGGCCTCCGCATCACCGATTCCAATGCCATTGAAGTCGTGGATGAGGTCCTCAATGGAACAGTCAACGAGGAGGTGGCATCCTTCGTCGCATCCCATGATTGTGATGTGCAAAGAATTGCCGGCAAGCAAGTCTTGCGTTGTCGGAAGCTCGAACAGGATCCGGATCTCGGTTTCGTAGGGGAGATCAAAGAAGTTGAAACAGATCTGATTCTTGAGGCATTGGACGCTGGGAAAATGCCTATCCTGTCCTCCACCGGATCCGACGATTCCGGCCAATGCTATAACGTAAATGCCGATACTGCCGCCGCTCGAGTGGCCATGGCCTTGGGAGCGAGAAGATTGGTTTACCTTTCCGACGTTCCGGGTTTGCTCAGAAACCCCGAAGATCCCGACAGCCTCCTTTCCAGTCTTCCCGTTCATCAGGTTCAACCACTCAAGGAAGAAGGGGTCATTGCTCAAGGTATGCTGCCCAAGGTCAACAGTGCGGTCGATGCCCTCAAATCAGGAGTCAATCGGGTGCACTTCATCGATGGACGACTCGCTCACAGCATCCTGCTTGAAATTTTCACTGACCAAGGAATTGGGACGGAAATCGTACACTCCTAAAAAGTCATGATTTCCGAAGAACATACCAAATACCTTATCGGAAATTACGCCCCACCGACGATTGAGATCGTACGTGGATTAGGAACCAAGTTATGGGATTCCGATGGAAAGGAATACCTCGATTTCGCCTCTGGGATTGCAGTCACAAATATAGGGCATGGGCATCCCGCATGGATCGATCGGGTCACCGAGCAAAGCACGGTACTTGCCCATGCCTCCAACCTCTATTCGATCCCGGAACAGGTCCGACTGGCCAAAAGGCTCGTCGAACGGATTGGCCCCGGCAAAGTCCTTTTTTGCAACAGCGGAGCGGAAGCCAATGAGGCAATGATCAAACTTTCCCGCTTGGTTGCGCACCAGTCCGAAGAACCGGAAAGACTGGAAATTCTGGTGGCCGAAAACGCTTTTCACGGACGCACCATGGGTGCCCTCTCCGCCACCGCTTCCTCCAAATACCGAAAGGGATTCGAGCCTCTTCTTCCCGGTTTTCGATTCGCCACTTTCAACCAGGCCGAAAGCTTTCGAGAAACCGTCACGGAACTCTCCCGGGCAATCATGCTTGAATCCATTCAGGGAGAAGGCGGTATCCACACAGCCTCCGATGAATTCCTACGCGATATTGAAAATCTTTGCGCAGAGAAGAAACTGCTCCTACTTTTGGATGAAGTTCAGGCGGGAATCGGTCGGACCGGAGAATTTCTGGGCTTCCAAGCCTCAGGGATTCGCCCCAGCGCCGTTGCCATGGCAAAAGGCTTGGGCGGAGGATTTCCACTCGGAGCCTTATGGGTTTCCGAAGAATTCGCCGAGACCTTCCAACCCGGTTCCCACGGGACCACCTTCGGAGGTTCTCCCCTCGCCTGTTCCGCTGCTAATGCGGTTCTTGACGTTTTGGAGACGGAAAACCTTATCGAAAAGACTCGGGAGCAAGGAAGCTACTTTCAGAGCAAGCTCGAAAAATTGAAAACGCGATTCCCCTCTCAAGTTTCGGAAATACGAGGACGCGGATTAATGCTTGCGATTGCCATGCAGAATGATCCGTCACCGGCGATCAAAGCGATGCGGGAGGAAGGTCTGCTTGTTGTCGCAGCAGCCGGTCGCGCCCTGCGTCTGCTACCTCCGCTCACCGTCAGCCGGAAAGAACTCGACGAAGCTCTCGTGATCATTGAGCGGGTCCTGAGCAAATCCTAATTCTCTTTTACGCAAATGAAACACTTTCTCCACGAAACCGACTTATCCAAGGACGAGATCACCGAGGTCTTCGAACGCGCCTTCGCCTACAAAAGCGGACGCAGTCACCGGCCAACCAATGATCTCTTCGGGCAATCATGGGCTCTGCTCTTTTACAAGAACAGCACCCGCACTCGGGTCTCCTTCGAGGTGGGCATTCGGGAACTTGGCGGACATCCCGTTATCCTGAATCAGGATGCCACTCAGATTGGTCGAGGGGAAAGCATTGCGGATACCGTTCAAGTCCTTTCCCGCTTTCTCGACGGTCTGATCATTCGTACCCATGGCCATGAAATCATAGAGGAATTCGCCAAAAGTTCCACCATTCCGGTTGTCAACGCCCTGACCGATTTTCTTCATCCTTGCCAGATCTACGCAGATTGCATGACTATCCTCGAGCGGACCGGAGACTCCCGCGATCCCTACGAGGGATTGAAGGGTAAGAAAATCGCTTTCCTCGGAGACACTGCCTGCAACATGGCCAACTCATGGATTCTCGCGGGAGCTTTGTGGGACTTCGAGGTATCTCTGGGGGGACCTGCCGAATACCGACCAGTCGATCGAATTAGCGACTTTTGCAAAGAAAGGAAACTTGAGCCGACTTGGATCCACACCACCGACCCGGAGGAAGCCGTCCAGGGAGCCGACGTGGTCTACACCGACGTCTGGGTGAGCATGGGATGCGAGGAAGATTCACAACAAAGGCTAGGTCTAATGGATCCCTACCGGGTCACTCCCTCGCTCCTCGGCCAAGCAAAACCCGACGCTCTCTTCATGCACTGCATGCCCGCTCACCCGGGTGAGGAAGTCCATCAGGAAGTGCTCGACTCCCCACAAGCCATTCTATTCGATCAAGCCGAAAACCGTTTGCACATGCAGAAAGCCATCCTCCGAAATCTTTCCCGCTAAATTCACTCTTTTACGAATCATGAAAATCATACTCGCATATTCAGGAGGCCTTGACACCTCCGTGCTCGTTCATTGGTACGCCAAGCAGCAAAACGCCGAAGTCATAACCTACTGCGCCGACGTCGGGCAGGAGGAGGAATTGGAGGGACTTGAGGAAAAGGCCCTTTCCACCGGAGCCACCGCACACCGCACGCTTGATTTGGTGGATGAATTTGCCCGTGATTTCATTTACCCCATGGTTCGTGGCAACGCAGTCTACGAATCTCAGTATTTGCTCGGAACTTCCATCGCGCGCCCTTTGATTGCAAAGGCCCAAATCGATATCGCGCGGGAATTCGGAGCCACCGCGGTAGCCCACGGAGCCACTGGAAAAGGAAACGACCAGTGTCGGTTCGAACTTACCTTTTCTGCCCTTGCTCCTGATCTCCGGATTCTTGCACCCTGGAGAGACGCCGAATTTCGCGAAACCTTTCCCGGACGCAGGCAAATGATCGAATACTGCTCCAAGCACGGTATCGACGTAGAGGCAAGCGCGTCGAAACCCTATTCCATGGACCGCAATCTCTGGCACATTTCCTATGAGGCTGGAATCCTTGAGGATCCCTGGTTCGATCCCACGACCCCCGATAACCGGGATATGTACAAATTGACCGTTGATCCGGAACTGGCGCCCGATGAGGCCCAATACCTCGAACTGACCTTCGAACGGGGAGACTGCGTAGCCATCGATGGAGAAAGCGGCAGTCCTTTGGAAATCGTCCGTAAGTTGAATGTAATTGCGGGCAAGCATGGAATCGGAAGAGTTGACCTAGTCGAAAACCGCTTCGTGGGGATGAAGAGTAGAGGGGTTTACGAAACGCCTGGAGGAACCATTTTGCTCCACGCCCACCGTCAGCTTGAGACCCTGACCATGGACCGCGACCTGATGCACCTGCGCGATTCTCTCATTCCGCGCTACGCCGAATTGATTTACTATGGATTTTGGTACGCTCCCGAACGCGAAGCTCTTCAGGCTCTGATCGACCACAGTCAGGATACCGTAAGCGGAGTGGTCCGTCTTAAGCTGTACAAAGGCAACCTCACCACCGTGGGACGCAAATCCGAACTCTCCCTCTATGATCTCGAAGTCGCTTCCATGGATGACGACGAAAGCGATTACCAACCCGAGGACGCGGGCGGTTTCATTCGACTCAACGCCCTCCGCCTCAAGGAACGTTCTCGTAAGCAAGGCTACACCGCCTCTTGAACGATTCAACCGATGCGCCTTTTCGTCCTCGATAACTACGATTCCTTCACCTACAATCTGGTGCAGTACTTCGGGGAACTCGAAGCGGAGGTGGAAGTTCGGCGCAACGATGCCTGTTTGGCCGAAGAACTGGACTTGAGAGCCTTTGATGGATTGGTCCTTTCTCCCGGACCCTGCGACCCCGACAAGGCTGGGATCAGTCTCGCCTTGATCGAACGTTTCGCAGGCAAGATTCCCATCCTTGGGGTCTGCCTCGGGCATCAGTGCGTGGGACAGGCCTTTGGCGGACGAATCGTCCGGGCCGATCGTCTCATGCACGGCAAAACTTCGCCCATCCATCATGATGCGAAGGATCTCTTTGCAGATCTTCCCGATCCCTTCACCGCCACCCGTTACCATTCTCTTGTGATCGAACCCGCTTCGCTTCCCGAATGTCTCGAAACGACCGCGCGCACCGAAGAGAACGAGATCATGGGAATCCGTCACCGGGAACACCCGATTTGGGGTGTTCAGTTCCATCCCGAATCCCTTGCTACTGAAAACGGAATTATGATCTTGAAGAACTTCCTTACACTCTGTTAAAACATTTGCGTGTGGTATATGGAATCCTACGTAACTGATGCGTTGTCCTAAATGTTCTTCAGATGAACTGAAGGTGCTCGAAACGAGGGCCGGCTCGTCCGCCTCCACTCGCCGCCGACGGGAATGCTTGAAGTGCAATCATCGATTTTCTACCATGGAGGAAGTCCTCCGGGAAGATTTGGTGGTGGTCAAACGAGACGGCAGACGGGAAAGCTTCGATCGAACCAAGTTGGCGATGGGCCTTCGTCGGGCGATCGCCAAGCGACCCATCGACGCCGAACAAATCAACGGTATGCTCTCTGACACCCTCCGTCGAATCGAAAATGAATTCGACAATGAGGTCCCCAGTCGGGCGATCGCCGAAGCGATCATGCATCGGTTGCGTAAAGTGGATGGCATCGCGTGGCTGCGGTACGCCAGTTTCTACGAGGATTTCATGGAGTTATCTCGGTTCGCCGAGGAGATCATGAACTTGGGTGGTGGAACGGAAAGTGACGAAGGCGGCGGCTAAACGAGACGATTACACCAGGCTTCAAAACCTAAACGCCCTGTTTTCGGTGATTGGGAGCGCTTCGACGCGTGAGGAAACCCTTCAACTTCAACGCACTCTCTCCTTCATGCGTGAAAACGATGACGAGCGACAAATGTCCACCAAATCCTTCGAGCATTGCATCGAGCAGGTAGTTCGCTTTCATTACCCAAACAATCGAGGCTTCCGCTTCACTCACTGGAACGCCCGATGCCAATCCATCGAACCCCTTTGGGTTCGGGCTTCAGTGCTCGATTTCGTGCAATCCTTTCAGGGTTCGACCAAAGGGATGATCCTAGTCTCCGGTCTTCGGGAAACACTCAAAGGCAAAAGGCGTTGGACCTCGCGTAAGGAGCTGGAGTATCAGGAATTGCGTGCCTTCATCGAGGACTTGGTTCTGCGTCATGCGCTGGAGGATCAGGATCTCTCGGTTCTGTTTTTCTAGAAAGCCAAGACTCTTTTCGATTTGAAGTCTGAAGCAAGCATGCTTGCCGCAAAAAACAAAAAAACTCAGGGTTGAGTCTCGGGATAGCTACCCAAAATCCGATGATAGGGACAGGCTCCCTCCAACTCCCTTAAGGCATCCCGAATCCCTTCGTCTTCCGCGTGGCCGAGGAAATCGACGAAGAAGAAATAATCCCAAGTCTTGCGACGGCTGGGACGGGATTCGATCTTGCACAGATTGATGCCTCGGGAAGAAAATGGGTTCAAGGAAGACTGCAAGGCCCCCACTTGATCCGGCAGGGAAAGCACTAGGCTGGTTCGGTAATCCACTCCCTGGCGTCGGGGTGAGGCTTGTTTATTGACCACGAGGAAACGCGTCACGTTGTCCTTGCGGTCCTGAATACCGCTTTTCAATAAGGGAACTCCATGGACCTCTCCGGCAAGCTTGCCTGCAATCGCCGCCCTACCCTCTTCCGAGGCGGACTCGCGAACCGCTTCGGCGGTACTGGCGACAGGGACTAACCGGGCATTGGGAAGGTTCCGCCTGAGCCACTCCCCACATTGGGCAAGTGCCTGGTCCTTGGAGCGAACTTCCGTGACTTGCTCAAGGGGAAACGGGCTGAAGAGGCAATGTTCGATCTTCAGATAAACCTGAGCAATGATGGTCAGTTCGGTCTCCACAAGGAGATCCAAAGAGCGATTAACGGCTCCTTCGCTGGAATTTTCGATGGGAACCACGCCGTAATCGCATTCGCCCTGTTCCACCGCCTGAAAAACGTCGGGGATGTCGGGTAAAGCCCGATAATTGAGCGCGGATCCAAAATTCAGTTTGGCCGCCTGATGCGTAAAGGTTGCCTCGGGACCAAGATAACCGATAATTAGCTCCTTTTCCAAGGCAATGGAAGAGGAAATAACCTCGCGGTAAATGGCTCGAAGCGAATCCTTGGGAATAGAACCCGTGTTCAGGCTTTCGA
>NZLE01000047.1 GCA_002692605.1 Opitutia bacterium | reverse complement strand
AAGATCGAGCAAAGCTCCGAACTTCATGCTACGGTTACATAGAATGTCAGGATTGGGAGTGATGCCGGACGAATAACCCGAAACCATTGGTCTGACCACTTCTCTTTCATAAAAGTCTATGAAATTGGCAACCTGAAAGGGAATATCGAGCAAAGCCGCAACCGCCTCCGCATCCGCAAGATCTTTCGCTCCAGGGCAATCACCGAGAAGATCATCCTCATGCTCCCAAGTGCGCACGTAAACCCCGGCAATCTCGTGACCCTGATTCTGCAGCATCCGAGCGGACACGGCGCTATCCACACCTCCGGACAGGGCAACAAGAAGATTCTCTGCTGACTGGTTTTTCAATTCTTTCGCTATGCTAGCGCCCATTCATGGGATCGGCAAAATTTTTCGATTGGCGAATGCGCCGAGCTCCGTTTAGTTGAATCCTCGTGTACAATCGTGGTGGAAAAGTGTGGGAGGGCAGCTTTCCAAAAGGTTTGGTTTTTTTGGAAAAGGATTGGGAGGAGGATAGGTTGCCAATGGATTTGGTCGAAGAGGCGGGATTGCTTGGCGCGGATTTCGTACAACTATCTCCCGTTCAACGGGCAAAGCTTGGAGGATATTGCAAAATGGATCAACGAATCGTTTTTGTTGTTGAACCATCTCGATTGCACTCTCCTAACCCAAGTCGGGAAAAAATCTTCCTAGCAGGTGACTTCAACGGTTGGGAAACCGCGATCGGAGAGGATCGATGGCAATTAACCTTTGAAAATGAGGTCTTCTTGCTAAGCTTGGATTGGGGTGAATTTTCAAATTTGGGAAATTTTCAATTTAAATTCATTACTGAAAGTCGCGTTTGGATCGAACCAACCCATGGGTTCCCCTTCGTGGAGAAAAGCCCAATCGGTGTCTACAATTTCCTGTTTGACGACAAGCGCACCGGAAACGACGTATTCAGTTTCAGAATCGCGAATCCCCAAGATATTCAATCAACGCAGGTGTGGTCCGAATTTCGGCCCAAAGGTAAGTTCGGGCATGTGAGAAAGGACGAAAAAGACAGTTTCCGACTTTTCGCTCCAAGAGCCGAGAGAGTGGATCTGTTGCTCTATGGGGATTCTCAAAAGCAGGAGGAAGAAAAAAGGGTAGCGATGCACAGGGACGAGGAGGGTTCTTGGACCTACGAAGGCTTGGTGAGAGAAAAGTATTATCGATTTTCAGTCTTTCACAAGACGATGGATAAGGAATCGGGAACTCTGGAAAAGAAAATACTCGATCCTTATGCCAAGGCGACGGTAGGAAGGAATGGACCTGGCTTGATCATAACTCCCCAAACCCTCGAAACTCGGAAAAGTCATTGGACTCCGCCCCCCATGAAAGATCTGGTCATTTTGGAAGCNCACGTGCGGGACTTATTGGCNCAGGCCCCGGTTGACCTAAGCGCTGAGGAACGATTGGGCTTTCGGGGTCTGACCAAATGGCTTCAATCCGAAAGTTGCTATGTCCGCCAACTTGGCGTAAANGCAGTCGAACTGCAACCCATTCTCGAATTCGACGCCCGCACCAAGAGTGAATATCATTGGGGCTACATGCCGGTTAATTTCTTCTCTCCGGCATCCAGTTACTCNAGTTGCCCACNNAGCGGAAGCGTTATCCGGGAATTTCAAGAATTGGTNGCCGCGTTCCACGATGCTGGAATCGCGGTAATCCTGGACGTAGTCTACAACCACGTCGGTATTCCCGCTCATTTGCTTAATCTTGACAGAAGTCTCTATTTCCGAACGGACGAATTCGGACGTCTGCAAAACCACAGTGGATGCGGCAACGACCTNAGATGCGAGGCGGAACCGGTGCGCAAACTNATTTTGGACAGCTTGGCTTACCTTGTTCAGACCTTCGACGTCGACGGATTTCGATTCGATTTGGGAGAACTGATGGAGTTGGATCTTTTGTCCGAAATCGAAACGGAACTAAAGAGCATAAAACCCGAAATCTGCCTGATCGCCGAACCTTGGAGCTTTCGTGGGCGCTTGCCTCCTCAAATCAAAAATACCTCCTATGCCCTATGGAGCGATCGATGCCGGGAAAAAATCTTAGCATGCGTAAAGGGGCAGGGGAACCGGAACCATGCCTTGGCCCTGCTTCAGGGGAAACTCGACGAAGAAAACCGATTTCCCTGGCAATCGGTTAATTACCTTGAATCCCATGATGACTACACGCTGGTCGACCGTTTGCTCGAGACGGACGAAGAAAGTGAATTTCGGATCACGGAAGAAACGGTNAAACAAGTGAGACTGGCCATGGCTTTAGTTCTTTTTTCNCCTGGAATCCCAATGATTTCCGCCGGTCAGGACCTGATGAGAAATAAGAAAGGAACTCGCAATACTTATCTTCGAGGAGACCTGAATGAGATTGACTATTCAAAGTCNGAAGAATTTGCCGATTTGAGGTCCGACCTCAAGGCCCTCATCGAATTCAGGCTTTCGGAAGATGCTTTATTCCTTCGCCCTGAAAGCCACGAACAATGGCGGTANGAGGAGATTCCGATGGAGAGTCAGACCACCNTGGGACTGCGAATCTTCGATTCGTCGGATATGNGCAGTTACNTTCTTTATTTTAACTTGTCAGATCATGAAATCGACTTANGCATTCCTGAAGGCTATGAGATTTTACTATCCTCCAAAACCGAAAATCTTGATCCATTTGGTTACGCTCTTGCGGAGTTGAAAAATTCCTGAGCAATNCCAAAACGTAAGTTGCGNAAGGAATGGATGAGGNAATCCTGCTTCATAAATCGCATCCATTCAATGACTACTGCAAGACCCGCAGGTAAAATATCTGCCCGGTTTTTGGGGAGACCCGGAAACTGAACCGTCCTTTCTTCCGGGGAGAGCCCATTGAGACGTTCGAGCAAGAAAATCAAATCCCTAAGCTTGATCTCAGAGGCCACTCCAGATCTTCCATCAAACGAATCGACGAGTTTCCTCGAAAAAACCAACGCACCCCCACTTCCGACAAGGGGAAAACCGGAATCCGTCAGCGATTTTGGAAGTTTCGCAAAGGCTTCGCTTAAGTAGGCTTCGATTTCATCAAAATCCCCGGGCTCGGTTGAGGAGTTAAAATAATTTTCAAACCGTTGCTTCATTCGCACCGCACCCAATGGCAAACTATGAAAGGATGTCGGAATACGATTGCGAATGCCTATCACCTCCAGGCTGCCTCCACCGAGATCAAAACCAACCAAATCTTTCTGGTTCGAAACGACTGGATCCGAAAGAAGACCGAGCGAAACGTACCGAGCCTCTTCTTCACCGGAAAGAATTCTCAGTTTAACACCGACCTGGCCGAGCTTTTCAGAAAGTTCGTTTTGGTTCTGAGCCAGTCGCAGGGCATCCGTGCCAACCGCTNTAAGATGCTCAACGGAAAGTTCTTGGGCTGTAGAGAAAAGATCGGCAACCACCTCACTGACTGCNTCGATTGATTCTTGAGAAAGATGAAATTTGCCGTTNCCTTGANCCAAAAGGTTCATTCTTGCAGCTGAGCTCTTTTCCAACAGAACCTCGAAAGAATCCTCTGACTTGGCTTCGGCAACGAGAAGTTTGGTCGTATTTGAACCAAGATCCAAGACTCCAAGCTTCATGTTTGTCTCACAATGGAATAGCCCTGAGGGGCCACGACCACAGTAAATTCCCCTTTTGAACTTCCGGATTGAAAGCGGGCCGCAACATCCGAAAGACTGCCCGAAAGAATGGTTTCATGCAGTTTGGTGAGCTCNCGAGCCAACGACACAAACCGATCTTCTCCATAAACCTCCGATAAAAGGATCAGAGTTTTCTCAATTTTGTACTTTGATTCGTAAAACACCAGAGAGCCTTCGCAATCCTTCCATTGTTCGAACAATTTCCTGACCGCGNCGCTTTTCTTTGGTAAGAAACCTAGGAAAGTGAATTGATGAGTGGGAAGACCCGATGCGGCAAGNGCGGTGATTGCCGCATTGGGACCGGGGATGGGAATAACCCGAATGGAGCGGGCGTGACACTCGCGAACCAAGCGTAAGCCCGGATCACTGATTCCCGGGAATCCCGCATCCGAGACCAAACCGACCTGAGCGCCCTGCTCAATCGCATCAATCAGTTCACCTGTTTTGGTCCTCTCGTTTTCCTCCCTGTAGGAAACCATTTGTATGGAGAGGGAAAGATGAGCCAGCAACCTGCCGGTTACCCGGGTATCCTCACAAGCCAACAGCGTACATGACNCCANAGTTTCCCTCGTTCGCAGGGAAAGATCNCCTAGGTTGCCAATCGGAGTGGCAATAAGACGAAGGGAGCCAGGCTTTTGCCCATTCATGTCACCCCTCGGACAGACTTTTCATTTTCCCTCTATCGGTTAAATCCTCCTCGGTCGAATCCACCAGGCAAACTATACTCCCANCTTGCAGGTCGGGTCTGGGGCATNCGATCATCATCCGGAGATGCGGTAAAGCACCCNGAAAAGCCAAGNNTGAGGGTTATCACAGTTAGAATAATCAGTTGGGTCTTCATAAAATCAGGGCATCAATCACCGGACGGGAATTATAAGAACGGATTCTCCGCGACGCAAATACTCGGGATCACCGAAACTTGGAAGAATATGGGCGAGCATGTAACCGTCACGAGAGCTTTGCACGCGAATTCTCGCAGCCTCACGCTTGTCTTTCCATACCCCAAAAACATGTCCTTTGGTTGCCCCACTCTCCTTGCCAACAGGCAACACTAACATTCCCGCTTCGTTGTCGATGCGAGCAATTTCGGATGAAGTGCCTTCTTGGGCGATTTCTTTCTTTTCGATGGACTCTTGAGGATCTGTCTTGTCTGGATAGGGACTCAAGGCATCGGCATATTGCATTGCGGCGGAGGCCCCGCCCAGTTGCTTGGCGACGTAGGTATCGATTCCTCTTTTGTATCCTGCGGCGTCCGCCATTCTAATCTCCCCATTCTTCTGCTTGATNACCAACTTATGATCGGTCCATAGGGCATCCACCTCCATCTCAAANTCTGCCTTANGTTTGATCTTGTCGGCTTCAAGTTTNGCNAAGCCGTTATTCAATTCCTCAATTCTTTCCTCCGCCTGCTCGAATTCCGATTTTCTATCGACCTTCTCCTTATCCAAGCCAGCTTGGGCCGAATTCAAGCGAACGGTGAAATCAGAGACTTGATCTTCCAACACTTCCCGAAAGCCTTTTTCCTCGTAAAATAAGTTTTGGAATTCNCGCAATTCCCGGTCTCGCNGAACCACCTTGGCACGAAGTCCATTGNCTTCCAATAATTTGTTATGACGGTCGCGNTAAAACATTCCAAGNACGGTTCTAAGTCGATTTTCTCTAGAAATTCCCTTCGTGAGGTANCCATCGCCATCCGTGCGATCATACAAGGGAAACTTGCTTTCATCCCTNAAAGGGTCNCGTAACCCAGTAGGCGGCTTAAGTTTGACCAAGGCATTTGGCATCCANCTCTTCGCAGACGAATCCCAAATGAAAGCGTCGGCGCCGAACTCCATTGAAAGCTGATCCAGCTCATCTCGATACTCTGAATTTCGGAGAAGGGCATCTTCGGTAGAACGCAAATCCGCAAATTTCAACGCAAGAGGATTTTCATCCTCCGAAGAAACGGGCTCATTGGACTCGAACGCCTCNTCAAATGCAGCCTTTTTGCTGTTCAATTCATCCCAAAGACTTTTTTTGTCCGCCTGAAGGATGGAGTAGGCATCCGAAACAACCTCATCCAAGAAGGATTCGCTTCGCTCGGTGAGAACTTCGGACTCCATCCACAAGTACGTAGCCAAAGCAATTGGAAGCAACAGACTCAAAAGACGAAANAAAACCGNAAACACTTTCATACGCCAAAAACCCGGTTATCAATGCCAAGACTCGAGGGGATGGCAATAGGAATCAGCTCGTCATTCATGAATAAGCCCTAATCTGGTAGACCTGAGCGCGGTTCAACCCATAAGTTTTCAAAATTTCCAATTCCAAACCCATGGCTCTTATGGATGAGAAATCATGACGGGCGAACGAACTAAGGTTGCCATCCACGTGCTCGAGCAGATGGGAATGCCCCAAAAGATCGTAATAATANAATTTATATTCNTTAATTANAGAGGGGATGGAGNCAGTATCGTAGCTTNGAGGTTTTTTATCAAAAATGAAATCATAGGATGGATCGAAGGTAATTTCCACTCTGGAAAGATCCTTAGCCTGCTCCCATTTGATTTCCAAAAACTCGGGATATTTGAAGTCTGTGGGTTGGGAAACCCATAAATCCGGCAATTTGGATGGTCTTTGATTGGCNGTGGTCACGTTTTGGGGATCGTAAGNGCTCGGGGNAGGGCTAATCTTCAAAAGTGGGCCGGGAGCCGGTCCAGGTTGCTCGGATAGAACAGGGAAGTGCTGCCCNTAGGCATTGCTGATCTTGCTGTCATGGTTCGCCTTTTTTCGATAAAGGATGACCCCGGGCAAGCTGCTNCGCTGAATGGGAATGGATATCGCTTGCGAAAAGTTCACTTCCAAAAAATGCCAACCCGGTTCGAGATTGGAACATTTTGGATNCAATTCAACCCAACCTTCGGTGGAACCCTCCACGGCAAGCGTNGTGGAAAAAAGACAAGGNCCTGGCAGGTTTCCTTGGTACCCGGTACCCGAAAGCAACCTGAACTCGATGGTTTCGGAATTTTCCAGACGCAATAGCAGTTCAATTTGATCGATTTTTACGTCNGTNACNGGAAACCGAAGCATAAAGGACTCACTTTTCACAGAGGAAAGGCATTTGCCTGAATCGCCAACTATCCAAGAGTTGATGACGGAAGAGGCACTCACTTCAGCTTCCCCGATCAAGTTGTCCAAATCCTCAACTGGATCCAAGGANGTCGTATGNTTCAGCCTACTCAGCTCTCTCTTCACTTCATCAACNTANCCAGGTTTGGACAAAGTTCGAGGCAATCTGTTTCTGCGAATGCATTTTGCGGCNCAAAAACCTACCGCCTCTCCCATTTGCGAGGCNGTCGANGGATGTCCCAAGCTCATCGAGGCACGACTGGTGCAAGAGNCATGCTCTCCTGCCCAAAGCAAATTTTTGAATTTNTTGGAATACAAGGATCGCAAGGGAATTTCAAAAGGCTGGGGCAGGCAAATCCTGCCGTCGTCGGATAAGAGCAGCGACTCGCCCCCATCCATTAGAGATCTTCCNACNGCGATGGAATCCGGATACCTCTGACCGGCAATCATATCATCGGGGTTCACCTGATGATCCCCCAAACCTCGATGGACCTCGTGGTTGACTGCTCCCGAAGACACTTCCTCCAAAACCAAATTGGACGCNACTTCGCTTAGTGGAGAACGATTTTTCAGATAATCCCAAGCGGCCCAGGCAATTTCCTCCGGTTCGGCCAACACTTCTCGATTCTGGCCACACCATTCAAGCAAGTGCTCTCCCGTAAGTGATTCCTCAAGGGACTTCATCCATTGAATTCTAGCGGCCAATAGGTTTTCTTCCCATTGCACCCGAACCCAATCGGGACAAGAGAATGGAATTGGCTTTCTCTTTTGGGCAATTCGAATACTTGTGACAATGGAATCCCTTCTCGAGGAGGCCTGTTTACTCTTCGAATCATATTCGTTCAGGTCCTTGCCTTTCTCTCCGGGTGCGCCACATAATTCGGACAAGGACCCAACACCCGAACAATCGATGAAATATTTTGCAAAGAACNAATAGCTTTTTCCTTCCGAATTGGAGATCGCGCGCACTGCTTCGATCTTATCCCCAGTCTCGTTAAGTTTGCTTTCATAAGCATAAATCCTCAGAAAAACCCTCAATCTCTTTTCCTCCAGCATCCAACTNTTCAAGGCACGTGACAGACCCGCGTAAGTTCCTTCGGGGTTTTCCCTGAGGAGAAGGGCATTCAATTCATCCATCAAGCCACCCTCTCTCTGATAAACGTAATTGGGATTAGGACCATTCTCAAAAGGCAACCTNGAATCTCCGGAAACCCTTCCGCCCAAGGAGCCTTTGCGATCCAAAAGAGCCACGTTCGCACCTGCTCTGGCTGCTCGGACGGCTGCGCAAATCCCTGACANNCCCCCCCCAAGGACAACGATATCGCACCTATGCGAGGAGGTCTTCAAAATTGTGGGCTCAAAGGGAGGGAAATCATNTTCGCTTCATTATCCAATCAATGTTTACTAATGAATTTCATTAAGTT
This sequence comes from Opitutia bacterium, assembly GCA_002692605.1. GTDB lineage: Bacteria > Verrucomicrobiota > Verrucomicrobiia > Opitutales > Seribacteraceae > Seribacter. The sequence goes on along the minus strand of NZLE01000047.1, from coordinate 1,384 downwards.
TTATTAATAGTAGACCTTTAGTTGTTTTAATATTGTACCAGTCTCAAGGTATAAATATTAAAAATTCTGTGCCTGTTTTTAGATTAACGTCAACATCCGTATGCAATCCTGACTCATTTGTCATCTCGCATTCGCGGATGAAGCTTTCGGACATCTTGAATCTTATTCAAATCAGTCCCACCTTCGCTTGGAAGAAGTAGGCAACTCCCAATGAGAAATATCTTTCCTCGGTGGGCAAATCTGGTTCCGGTCAAGCTTATCATAGCCGTCGGAATGATTGGGGGCGCAATAACCGCTGGGATCACCTATTACGCCACTCCCAAATACACTCGCGTCGGCTACCAACCTACTCAACCGGTTGCCTTCGATCATAGTTTTCATTCGGGTCAACTCGGTTTGGATTGTCGCTACTGTCATCATGGCGTCGAAAAATCCTCACATGCCAACATCCCCGGAGCCAACGTTTGCATGTCTTGCCACAAAAACGTCAAAGCGGAATCTCCCATTTTGGAAATCGTGCGGAATTCGTATTTCGGAGAAGATTCGAACAAGGACGGTCGTCTTTCCGATGAGGAAGACTTAAACCGCGACGGAATTTTAAACGCCGGTCCGGCCATTCCCTGGGAAAGGATTCACAAAGCCCCCGATTACGTCTACTTCAATCATGCGATTCACGTAAACAGGGGCATCAGCTGCGTGGAATGCCATGGTCGAATCGATCAAATGAAAAAGGTCCACCACGCCAAGCATTTAAGCATGGCATTTTGCTTGGAATGCCATCGTAACCCGGAAAAATCGCTTCGTCCTATGGGTGAAGTAACGAATCTTGCATGGAAAATTAGTGATCCTGAAAGTTCGGACATTGATCTCGCTCAGATTCACGCTGGATTGGATATTAAGCAAAATTGGGGTGTTAATCCGCCACTCAGCTGCACGGGCTGTCACCGATGATAAAGGAAAACGAAGATATCCCTCTCGAAACCGGTAAGCGGTATTGGAAGAGCTTGGACGACTACTCCGACTCGCCTCAATTCCGAGAATGGTTGGAGCGTGAGTTTCCTCAAGGCGCAAGTATGCTCGAAGGTGTACAGAGACGTGGCTTCATGAAACTCATGGCTGCCTCATTCGGGCTGGCTGGGCTTGGTCTCAGCAGTTGTCGAAGACCTGAACACGCCATCCTTCCTTACGGCAAAAGCCCTGAGGAATTAATTCCTGGGGTTCCCAATTACTACGCCACATCCATGCCGAGTTCTTGCGGTTTCCTCCCTTTGATTGCAGAATCACACCAAGGGAGGCCCACGAAAATTGAAGGCAATCCATTCCACGGCTGGAGCGTCGGCGGTACCAGCGCCGCCCACCAGGCAATGGTGTTGGACCTGTATGA
>NZLE01000046.1 GCA_002692605.1 Opitutia bacterium | reverse complement strand
ATTCCCGAGCTTGATCTTTCCCGCTCTTCGATTTTGACTAAAGATCAAGTTAATGACCGTCAAATTGACAACCTAGTCGACCTTTCAGGCTTATCCCCTAACTTGCATATTAACAACAATTCGATCCAATCATACGGCGACATAATCACGATGAGAGGGATTGCCAATACTCAATTGTTTGGCCCTGCAGGCGTTCAATTGTATGTAGATGGTATTCCCCAAGCTGACGTTTCATCCTATTCTTCAACTTTGTATGATATCAAAAGTATTGAAATTCTAAGGGGACCCCAAGGTCACAAATTCGGAAAATCCGTAACTGGCGGTGCAATAAATATCAAAACTCAAGCACCTACTGGTAAGCAAGTTAATCGGGTCTCGGCCTCATATGGAACCTTTAATTCCGAAAAATACAACCTTAACAGCAGTGGCCCACTTGACGGAGACGGCTTTTCCTACTCCTTTGCACTGCAAAGAGCCTTATCCGATGGCTACATCAAAAACACTTCCGGAAATGCCGACACAACTGAAACTTGGCACGGTTCACTTCGATTCTCTTTGGATCGAGGTAATGGTTCAAAAATCGGTTTTGGAGCAAATTTTGAAACCCATGAGCTTGGTGCACAACCACTTGTTTTAAGAAACGGTGGTGACTTTTATGACAGAGCGAGTGATTTCGATGAATCAACTGAGATAGACCGTAACCAACAATTCTTAACTTTTGAACATGAACTCGATGGATATAGCTTTTTCTCAATCACTAATCGAAATGATTGGAATATGAATCCTAATCGCGTAGACTTAGATACAAGTACCGTCAATACCTTGGCAAGCCCTGCGCAAACATCGGTTATTATTCAGGATCAAATTGAATGGTCACAAGAATTTAGAGTTGAATCCAACCTAGACTCAGAAATCGATTGGGTGCTTGGTGCTTTTTATTCAGATAGTGAAATTAATGGTGATGCTACTAGATCTTTCGGAGTAACCGAGCAAACCGTTTACAATTTAGAATCTCGTAACATAGCAACTTTCGCCTCTCTTACCAAAGATTTAACTGAAAGCGATAAACTTTCACTTGGTCTACGTTATGACAATTTCGAACAGAAAATGGATCGTACCAAAGATGGCTTTAACTTTGTCTTTGATCCGGCTTTGAACACTTTTATTCCGACTCCTTTTTCAGATACTGTCGCTGATGCAAATGACTTTGATTCCTTTTCTCCTACACTCAATTGGGAAAGAAAAATCACGGAAGGGTTAACTGGCAATTTGCGGGCGACATATTCGGAAAAACCTGGAGGCTTCTCTGCTTACACGGTTACTGACAATCAAATTACTTTTGCCGAGGAGGAAACACTTTCGTATGAAATCGGTTTTCTATTCGCTCCTACAGAATCGTGGGGATTGAACTTCACCGCTTATCTTAACGATATTGAAAACTATCAATTCGAGCTACCTGACCTTAATCCATTGAGCACAGATTATTACGTAGATAATGCTGATGAAGTCACAACCCAAGGAATTGAGATAGAAGGCTATTTTAAGCCATCCGACAACTTCACATTTTCTTTTGCGTACGGACTCTGTGATTCTGAGTACGATAAGTTTGACGGTTCGGGATTAGTTGGTGAACAAGTATCCTTTATCCCTGAACACACTCTTGCCCTTTCCCTCAACTATGAGTTCGAAAATGGACTGCATGGACAGATTGGAACCAAAACCATTGGTGACACACATTATTGGAATTATGATGGTTCCAATCCCACAGATAAGATCGGCAGCTACACTTTGCTTGATGCCAATCTTGGATATGACTGGAAAGATTGGGAGTTCAATGTATTTGGGTTAAACCTCACAGATGAAGAATATTTCACTTCACTAGTTAATAACCTGCCAACTACCCCCGGTGTAGCCGGTTCCCCTCGCGTCATCGGCTTGAGCATTTCCAAGGAATTCTAATTCAATTTTTCTCATGAGCAGGTTCATAATCATATCTCTGCTCACTTCTCTTTCCCTCATTGCCAAGAAGAAGACAAATTTTGTCTTCTTTCTCGTTGATGATATGGGAATGATGGACGTGGGCGCCTTTGGCTCGACCTTTCACGAAACCCCCAACGTCGACCGTCTGGCCAAGACGGGCATGAAGTTTAATTACGGCTATGCCGCGTGTCCGGTTTGCTCACCCACCCGGGCCAGCATCATGACGGGACGCCACCCGGTTCGGGTGGATATCACAGACTGGATACCCGGACAATCGAACAAGAAGACCAATAAGCTACTCCATCCCAGCGACCGGAACAACCTCGCTCACGAGGAGGTGACCATCGCCGAGGAATTGAAGCTCCATGGATACCAAACCTTTTTCGCGGGGAAGTGGCACCTCGGCAATGAAGGGCATTGGCCGACCGACCAAGGGTTCGACTTCAACGTCGGAGGTCACCACAGGGGCTCCCCTCCCGGTGGCTACTACGCCCCGTGGACCAACCCGGCTCTGAAGTCGAAAAAGAAAGGCGAGTACCTGACCGAGCGCTTGACTGAGGAGTCCATCCGTTTCCTTGAGAAAAGAAACAAAAACAAGCCCTTCCTGCTATACCTCTCCTATTACAACATCCATACGCCCATCCAAGCCTACAAGAAACGGATCGATCATTACGTCACAAAAGCGAAAAAGACTTTCGAGGGAAACACGCCCACCCGACCGGAGCACGATGGGAAAACCCGCATGCGTCAGGACAACCCGGGCCTCGCCTCCATGGTCGCCGCGGTGGATGACAGCGTGGGAGCCCTCACCGCCAAACTCGATCAACTCGGACTGACCGAAAATACCGTCATTTTCTTCTTCAGTGACAACGGGGGCTTAAGCACACTGCGCGGTCCCGGACCGGGAAGCAACCTGCCCCTGCGGGCAGGTAAGGGCTGGCTCTACGAAGGCGGGATACGCGAACCGACCATCATCCGGGCCCCGGGAGTGACCCAAGAGGGAAGCGTTTGCAACGATCCGGTCGTGTCCATGGATTTCTTCCCCACCATGCTCGAACTTGCCGGCCTTCCTCTCAAGCCCAATTTGCATGCCGACGGACGAAGCCTGCTTCCCGAACTGTCAGGGAAAAAAGCAAAGCCAAGACCTCTCTATTGGCACTACCCTCACTATCACGGATCGACTTGGAAACCGGGCGCTTCCATCCGCGACGGGAACTGGAAACTGATCAAGTTCTACCACCACGATAAGGTCGAGCTTTATAACTTGGCCAAGGATCCATCCGAGACGAACGATTTGGCCAAAAAGAATCCGGACAAGGTCAGGGAACTGGAAGGCAAGCTCGTCGCCTGGCAAACCAAGATGAAAGCGAAGCTCCCTGTCCCCAATCCGGACTACGCCCCCCCCTCTTCCCCATGAAGATGGCTCGCACGTTGCCCTGCCTCCTGCTTTTGGTAAGTGGGTTTGCCCAAGCTGCCCCCAAGCAACCCAATATTCTGTTCATCTTCACGGATGACCATGCCCCTCATGCCATCAGCGCCTACGGGTCGGAACTGATCCAAACCCCCAACCTGGACCGGATCGCAAAGGAAGGCATGACTTTCGAACGCTGCTACGTGACCAATTCGATCTGCGCCCCGTCCCGGGCGGTGATCCTATCGGGCAGGCACTCCTTCCACAACGGACAAATGACCAACGGAGACGTCTTCGACGGCTCGCAGGTCACCTTCCCCAAGCTTTTGCGCAAGGTTGGATACGAGACCGCCCTGATCGGAAAGTGGCACCTCAAGTCCGACCCAACCGGATTCGATCGTTATGAGGTTCTGTACGGCCAGGGCTCTTATTACAACCCACGTATGAAAAGGGATGGAAAGGAAGTCAAGCACGTCGGCTACACAACCGATATCATCACCGACCTCAGCCTCCAGTGGCTCAAGGAGGAACGTGACCCCGACAAGCCCTTCATGCTTATGAGCCAGCACAAGGCTCCTCATGGCCGGTGGGAACCTGCTCTGCGTCATTTGGGCGCCTTGGATGAAGTCGAGATTCCAGAACCCGAAACTCTCTTCCACGATCATTCGGGGAAAACCTCCTCCGCAAGCCAGCACAAGATGGGCATCCTCGAGCACCTTGGAGACAAGCGGCTGATGCTCCAGTACTCCAGCCAGTTTACCCCCGAACAGTTCAAGGTCTTCGACGGCTACTTCCGCCCCCGGAACGAGGCCTTCCTAGCCAAGAGGGATTCCATGAGCAAGGAGGAACTGACCCGTTGGCACTACCAGCGTTGGATCCGCAACTACCTGCTCTGCGCCAAGGCGGTGGATGAGAACGTAGGTCGTATTCTTGAATACCTTGATGAGAGCGGGCTCGCCGAGGACACCGTGGTGATCTATTCCTCGGATCAGGGCTTTTACCTTGGAGACTACGGTTGGTTCGACAAGCGCTGGATGTACGAACTCTCCTACCGTATGCCCCTCCTCGTCCGCTGGCCCGGGCAGATCGAGCCAAAATCCAAAAACCGTGATCTTACCAGCAACCTCGACTTCGCCCAGACCTTCCTAGATCTGGCTGGAGCCCAACCCGATCCGAAAATGCAGGGGGTCAGCCTCGTCCCCCTCCTGAAAGGCAGAGACCAAAAGAATTGGCGCCAAAGCCTTTACTATCACTATCATGAGGGAGGCGGACACGGCGTGGCCCGGCACGAAGGCGTAAAGACCGCGAGGCACAAACTGATCCGCTTCTATGAAAAGGACGAATGGGAACTGTATGACCTCAAGGAAGATCCCAAGGAACTCAAGAGCGTCTACGATCAACCTGAATACGCCAAAATTCAAGGCCGCATGCGCAGGGAATTGGATCGTTTGCGCAAGGAATACGAAGTTCCTACGTCCGTCTACCAAGCATTGAAGTAGATCCAATCCTCCAAAGAAAGTTCAACTCGGTAAGCTCGGCCACAGCGCCCTCAGTGGCCGTGGAATTGGAGGGCGCATCCGCAAACGAACAAGACCATACCGGTGGCCGCATGCATGTATTTTTCGAATCTCAGGATCACGGAGAATCGTGAGACTCCGTAGTAGAAAAACATTACGCAAACAAGCATGGTCAGGATGGTGGTTCCGCAAAAGGCCGAAAGCACCAGTACGCTGGGCAGCCAGCCCGTGTCTCCTACTCCGGAGGACATCAGCGGGATGAGGGGTTCACAGGGACCGAGAATAAAGAAGGCAAACAGTGCAAAGGGGGCGCAGCGCGCGANTATTGGAATTTTTTTGATTATCAATCACNGAACTTTNTCCCACCGTTCTTCCCGCCCGTTTTGCCCAATGGATGCCCCAAGCAAAATAGATGGCCCCAAAGCACAGGAGAAACCAACCGGCAAAATCCGCCCGAAGGGATTGGACGGTTTCGAGGTTCAAAAAAGCCAAACCCAAGACGATGGCAAGACNCCCAACCAAAAGCGTACCCAAGAGATGAATGATCCCGCAAACCGTAACGTAACTGGCGGTTTTGGGAGCGCTCCATCCATTGGTCTTGGCCATNGCCACAAGGGGAAGATAATGGTCCGGCCCGAGAATGGTGTGAACGAATCCTATGGATGCGGCGCTGCCTGCAATGAAAANGGTATCGCTCATCATAAGTGAAAATAGGAGTTCATCGATTCAGTACCTTCTAAAATCCGTCGGGGCNCGTCCCATGTCCGCATGGAGAAGTCTCCTGATCTCCTTCATTGCCCGTTTGTATGAGTAGGGATCNCCCGCCAGGACCTTTACCACCCACCCAGCCCTTCGATGGATGGAACTGGCGCCGGCGAGAAGGTTGGGACTNNACATCTCATGAATCCTCTCGCGACAGGGCAAAAGATCNGCGAGCTTCGGAGANAGGGCGTAGAAACAACCGTAATAGGGAGTGGGAAAAGAATGTTTCCAGGGCATAACCGATTCATTGTCTGGTTCCAGAACGAAGNACTCCAAAAGNGCGAGTTGCTTGTCTCGTTTGATTCTCAAGCGGTTGGAGAACTTTTGAAAAACGAAGGATTCGCCATGGGCAATCCGACCTGGAAGTATTTTTTCAACGAAGAGGATTTCCGCATCTTCGTCGACGTCCACCTCAGTCGTTTGCTCCAAGTTCGTGGCTTTTTGCAGGATCAAAGCCCCCGGGTTGAATTCGAGAAAGGAACCATCCCTCACGGCAAGTCTTTGTTCGACCCGGGCGATCCCCGATCGCATGAAATGAGAGCGGGTNGCTCCNGGAGTGGTCACCACCATCGAAGCTTGATCGGAAACTTCNATNTCGCAGACCATCCGGTCCCCGGCAAGCAGACCGGCGGTGGGACAGGATAAGTTGATCAAGAGGGAATGGGTCTCTTCGTCGAAGTAAGGCTTGCTTAAATGAACCGGCGGAGAAAAACGCTGACTGGAGAGATAGGGAACCCCGTCGCCATTGCGCCGGCAACCCAATTGCACGCCACCCTGCAGGCCNAAGGAATTTTTCATTNGGGTATCCGGCTCACGGTTTCAAAAAAGGAATTCCTTGGTCAACCACTCCACGATGTCATCGAGCCCCTTGTAGGTCTTCAAATCCGCGAACAGGNAAGGACGCTCCTCTCTCATCTTCTTGGAGTCCCGGTCCATNACCTCAAGGTCAGCCCCCACCAACGGAGCCAAGTCGGTCTTGTTGATGATCAAAAGGTCGGAATGGCGAATGGCCGGGCCGCCCTTCCTCGGAATCTTGTCTCCCTCGGCAACGTCAATGACGTAGATGAACGCATCCACCAACTCCGGAGAAAAAGTCGCCGAAAGGTTATCTCCCCCACTTTCCAAAAGGACCAATTTGGCATCGGGATGCCTTGCTTGAAGCTGTTCGATGGCCACCGCATTCATGCTGGTGTCATCACGAATTGCGGNATGGGGGCAACCGCCCGTTTCCACCCCCATGATACGGTCTTCGGGCAGAGCCTGGTTGCGGGCAAGGAACTGGGCGTCTTCCATGGTGTAGATGTCATTGGTGATCACAACCATGGAATATTTTTCCCGCAACACCTCACAAAGGCGCAAGGTAAGCATGGTTTTCCCNGAACCTACGGGACCTCCGATCCCGACTCGGACGGGGCGACTGAATTCATTACCGTTTTCTTCACTCATGATATGAAAAGCCTTGAGAATGCGAGTTCATGCCGAGCCGAAGCCAAGTCCAGCGCGGGGTTGAAAAAACCCGCCCACTCCCGTTTTACCCGAAGCGACTTGGCCAATACCTTTTGGAGCCTGTCCGGTTCGAGGCAGTGATGAATGATTCTCTGACAGGCAACCTCGCCCAACCTCAACAATTTTACGGAAGCGGAACAAAAATTGGAAATCGCTTGGTATATCCATGCGATCATGNTGGAATTCAAAGGGACCCCCTGAGCGTTTCTGAGGAGAGCGGTCGCCGTGANCTGCTGACACGGTTCTCCCGATTCCTGCAACCTCCGATGAAAATCAGCGGATACCGGACATTCGTAGATCTCACGAATCATACGAATCATCTGTGAGCCCTGAGAGCTTCCCGCATCCCGTATTTCGCGGGTAAGCTTCCAGGAGGATATTTCCTCGTTCAACTTCATCAAGTCCTCGTATTCGCCGTCCCTGACGGCTTCCGAACAAAACCGCAGGTAGGGTAATTCCTGGTTTTCCAAGGCGGGTAGGATTTCATCAATCAAAAACTCTTCCAAATCGTTGATTGATCCAATTCTGCCGAGAGCGACCAACTCCTCCAAGCCGTAGGAATGGGCATATCCTCCGCTCGGGAAAAGAGTGTCGGTTGTCTGGATCAAGCCACCCAGCCACTCAAGATTCGCAGGATCAGGCGAAGTTCGCGTCATGGTCTTTCGATCGCTCTGAACGGAATGGGCTACCATCGGTTGAAGTAATTCAGGATCTTCCCATAATCATGACGGTGAGCGGAAGCGGCCATCACCGGCTGAAAGACTTCAATCGACTCAACGAAGGGAATCCCATTACGGTCCAACATATGCCGGACTGCAAGATCGCCTTCCACCAGCAAGTGGGTCTCCGCAAACTGAGCGGGAAAGTGAAGGTTACCCACCTGCCATGCCCGATGAGCGGCTTCCCTTTGATTGGGGTAAGGTACCCGGAAGACCTCTTCCGGCTTTTGATCTATTACGTAATTCCTGTCCTCTTCGGCGTGAAAGCAAATTCCATGTCTGAGCGGGGCTTGCAAATCGAAACCGAAGTCTGTCCCATCCTCCGCCTGCCCGCGCCATCTTCGTTTGGCAAGGACTCTCCTTTCCACGGTCAATGAAATCGAACGGTCAAAGGTTTCCCCGGCGATCGCATGGAGCTCCCTGATAAGCTTCATAATCTAAAAAAGAAAATACCTTTGAGCCAAGGGAACCACGGTTGCCGGTTCGCAATGCAATTCCTCCCCATCGGCCTTGACCACATAGGTCTCCGGGTCCACTTCCATTTTCGGAAGGGCATCGTTGAAAATCAGATCTTTTTTGCCGATTTCACGGGTATTGCCAACCGGAAGAATTCTCTTCTCAAGGCCCAGTTCTTCGAGGGATTCGTTTTCCATGGAAGCCTGGCTGACAAAACTGATTGAGGTGGAAGTTCTCGCCTTTCCAAAGGATCCGAACTGGGGTCGGTAATGCATGGGTTGGGGAGTGGGAATCGAGGCATTGGGGTCTCCCATATTCGCATAGGCAATGAAGCCTCCCTTAAGCACAATCTCCGGCTTCACCCCAAAGAATGCGGGTTTGAAGAGAACGAGGTCGGCAAGCTTGCCAACCGAGATCGAACCGATTTCATCGGACATTCCATGAACGATCGCCGGGTTGATGGTGTATTTTGCAAGGTAGCGCAAAACCCGAAAATTATCGGCATCCGAATGAATGGATGATTCAAGCTTTCCGAACTGCCGCTTCATCTTATCCGCGGTCTGCCAAGTCCGGCACAGGACCTCCCCGACCCTTCCCATGGCCTGACTGTCGCTTGCCATCACCGAAAAGGCTCCACGGTCGTGAAGGATGTCTTCGGCGGCAATGGTCGAAGGCCTGATTCTCGATTCGGCGAAGGAAACGTCTTCCGGGATTTTGGAATCGAGATGATGACAAACCATCAGCATATCCAAATGCTCGTCGATCGTATTGACGGTGAACGGACGAGTGGGATTGGTGGAGGAAGGCAAGACGTTCGGTTCTCCACATACTTTGATGATGTCCGGAGCNTGCCCCCCTCCCGCCCCTTCCGTATGAAAGGTATGGATGGCCCGGCCTTTGAACGCACCCACCGAATCCTCCACGAACCCGGCCTCGTTCAANGTATCGGTATGAATCGCGACTTGGACGTCCATTTCGTCGGCGACTCCAAGACAAACGTCAATCGTAGCCGGAGTCGTGCCCCAATCCTCATGNAGTTTCAATCCGATGGCNCCCGCCCGAACCTGTTCGCGCAATGCTTCCGGATTCGAAGAATTNCCCTTGCCNAGAAATCCCAGGTTCATCGGAAACTCATCCGCCGCCTGCANCATTTTNCCAATATTCCACGCTCCGGGCGTGCAGGTNGTGGCATTCGTTCCGGTGGCCGGTCCGGTNCCGCCTCCCGTCATCGTNGTCACTCCACTCGCGAGAGCCTCCTCAATCTGCTGGGGACAGATGAANTGAATGTGGGAATCGTATCCCCCCGCGGTAAGAATCATTCCCTCACCTGCGATCACTTCNGTACCCGCTCCGACCACCATGCTCGGATCCACTCCATCCTGTATCAGGGGATTCCCTCCGTGACCGACCCCGGCAATCCTTCCCTCCTTGANTCCGACGTCCGCCTTGATCACTCCCCACAAAGGATCGATGATGGTTGCATTGGTGATGATCAGGTCCAAGCAGTCGGAATCCAAGGCCTGAGGAGATTGCCCCATTCCATCCCTGATCACTTTGCCTCCACCGAACTTGATCTCGTTTCCATAGCCCCCGTTCTCGGCAATCAAATCCCTTTCGACTTGGATAAGGAGCTCGGTGTCTCCAAGCCGAACCTGATCGCCCACGGTGGGGCCGTACATTTCAGCATATTGTCTTCTGCTTAGCCGTAAACTCATTGATCGACCGCTCCATTGGTTAGGTTGTTCAGTCCGTACACTTCCCGAGATCCGGCCAGCGCCACAAGTTCGACTTCCCTCGAATCGCCCGGTTCGAATCGAGCCGCGGTTCCCGCGGGCACGTTCAACCGGAAACCGCGGGATTTTTCGCGATCAAATTGCAAAGCCCGGTTGACTTCGAAAAAATGAATGTGACTGCCTACCTGTATGGGACGGTCGCCCGTGTTGCTCACCTCAAGGGAGATGATTTCCAAATTTTCATTGGCGGAGATAAAACTCTCCCCCTCGCAAGTAATGATTTCTCCGGGTTTCATCGTATTGGATTATGNACNGTTACTAGTTTGGTNCCGTCCGGGAAGGTCGCTTCCACTTGGACTTCATGGATCATTTCGGGTATGCCTTCCATAACTTCCTCTCGCTTGAGAATGGTCGATCCAAAACTCATCAGGTCGGCAACGCTCTTTCCATCCCTCGCTCCCTCCATCACTTCGTAAGTGATGATTGCGATCGACTCCGGATAGTTGAGCAGGAGTCCGCGCTCCTTTCTTCGTCGGGCCAGATCGGCGGCCACCACGATCATCAGTTTGTCTTTTTCTCTTGGGGTCAGGTGCATGAGTTAGGTTTTTATACGCTTAGGTGCTTGCGAACCAGGTTGTCGTCCAGTTCGGAGGTNTTGCCATGAGCGATGAAACTCCCGCGATTCATGACGTGAAAGGTATGAGCGAACTTGCGAACGAAATCCGCATACTGCTCCACCAAGAGGATGGTCATNCCCTTTTCCTCGGTGAGACGGGTGATCACTTCTCCGATTTGGGTAATGACNTTGGGTTGGATTCCCTCGGTGGGTTCGTCCAAGACCAGAAGCTTGGGCTGGGTTACGAGGGCTCGGGCTATGGCAAGTTGCTGCTGCTGACCGCCGGANAAATCGCCACCCCTGCGACTACGCATCTGGTGAAGAACGGGGAAGGTGTCATAGACCTCATCGGGAATTGCTTGAGATTCGGCATGGGCGGCTTCCAAGGCGACCGAAAGGTTCTCTTCCACGGTAAGGAGAGGAAAGATCTGACGACCCTGCGGAACGTAACCAATCCCCCGGGATGCCCGTTCGTAGGCAGGCGCTGAGCTAAGATCGTTCCCCTCCATGATCACTGTTCCGGCGGAGGGTTTCTCCAACCCGACCAAGTTGCGCAGGAACGTCGTTTTACCGACTCCGTTTCTTCCCATCACGCAGGATATCGAGTTTGCCGAAACCTCCAGATCCAAACCGTACAAAACCTTCACCTCCCCNTAGGAAAATTCCAAACCCGAGACCTTGAGAAAGGCGCTCATCTTCCCAGGTANGCCTCCATNACCTCATCGTTNTCTTCCATTTCCTCCAAACTNCCTTCGGCCAAGACCTTCCCCTCATTCAATACGGTAACCTTCTGATTCAGACGACGAACGAAATCCATGTCGTGTTCGATCACCACCAAGGTGTGTTCCTTAGCCAATTCGAGCAACAAATCAGCAGTCTGTTCGGTCTCCATATCGGTGAGACCCGCCGCGGGCTCGTCCACCAAAAGAAGTTTGGGTTTGGAAACGATCAAGGCGCTGATGGCAAGCCACTGTCTTTTGCCATGACTGAGGGATTTGGCTTCCAAGTCGCGATACTCCATCAGATTGACCTTATGCAAAATGCTCTCGATCTGAGCCCGCTCCTCGGCGGATTCCCGGGTCCAAAGATTATTCTTCCAATCCTGAGCTCCGGGCAGAGCAAGCAGGAGGTTTTCATAGGTGGTCAGGCTGTCGAAAACCGTGGGCGTTTGGAATTTTCTCCCAATTCCCATGAGGGCAATGTCGGATTCGTCCATCTTGGTGATGTTGCGACCGTCATAAAAGACCGATCCGGTGGTCGGTGNGGTCTTTCCGCTGACCAGATCGCAAAAGGTCGTTTTGCCCGCTCCGTTCGGACCAATGATCACACGGAGTTCTCCGTGCTCGATGCCGAAACATGGAATGTCCACAGCTTTGAANCCGTCAAAGGATACCGACAAATTCTCCACGAAAAGGATGAATTTTTGAGCCCATATCGCTTCCTGTACCTCACTCGGCCTGAAGGAATGATAATGAGCCAAGGAATTGGGAATTCCATCTTTGACCTGCTCTTCCACCAAATCGCTATCGCTCATTCTTTGGGAATTTGGGAGTGAAACTTGAAAGTGGATANTTTGTTTCTCACGCGATCCACCACTTCAATCAGTCCGTTTGGCAGGTANAGAACGACGGCGACGAAAATCAAGCCAAGAAGAATTTGCCAATAATCCGGACTCCACTTGAAAAAGAGNATGTCCTGTTCCGAAGTCAGGTAATTATAAAGCAGATTGACGCTCAGGGCCCCCAGAATGGCTCCACCCAAAGAACTCCTTCCTCCCACCGCAACCCATACGACCACGAGCACCGAGCGATAAGCTTCCATGTTGGAAGGGGTCACGATCTTCATTTGCGGAACGAAAAGCATCCCTGCGATCCCGGCAAGCAGAGCCGCAACGCAAAAGGCGAAAATCTTATACAGGTGAGGCTTGTAGCCGAAGAAATTGAGGGTTGATTCGTCATCGCGGATGGCAACGAGCACCTTACCCAGTCTTGATCTCACGATCCAACGGCAAAGCAAATAGGCNCCNAAGAGACAGGCTAGAGTGATCCAGTAGAGCCAGAGTAGAACCCGTTCGGACTTAAGCGAAAAGCCAACGTCCGCAACCGAGTAATCCAACTGATCCAACTTACCGTCTCCGTTCANATCGTACTCCATGTCACCACCGTGGGAGGCAATCCAACTTTCGGTGGCATCGACCGGATGAAAGGTGTGAAAGGACTCGGAGGGGGCGATGACGTCGAAACGAACCAATCCGTTGGTTCCGCAAAGCATTACGTCGTTCCGGCAAAATACCAGCCACGCGGCGACCGCTATGGCCTGAGTGAGAATCGCAAAATAAACGCCTCTTACGCGACTGCGGAAGACGAAGTAACCCAAGACGAATGCGGTTCCAGCGGGAATCANNAGTCCNAGCAGAACGGTGAGGGGGAGGTTCCAGAAAGGTTTCCAGAAGCCGGGAACGAGGGCATCACCGGANGATTCTCCCACATCGTAAGGATAAACCACAAAAAGGCATGCGGGAATTTTCCAACCGTTGGCATCNATGATTCCTTCCTGTCCGCCGTGATGAGCCAAATGCATTCCCATCGCGTATGCCCCCAGGCAAAAGAAAGTGAACTGACAAAGACTGAGAATGCCGACGTATCCCCAAAGCAGACCCAAGCCCAAGGCNAGGATGGCAAAGGACATNTAGCGACCNAGCATGTTGATGTCTCCGATGGAAAGCACGTCATTTCCGTACAACNAAGGCAAAACCACGAACCCGAGAACNAGAAGGGAGAAAAAGGCACCCTTTGACTCAATCAACTTGTCTTTGGATGGATTCATTTCTTTTCNGCCAATCGGCCTTTGGGAGCGAAAAGACCGGCTGGCCGATACTGGATAAAGGCCACGATCAGAGCGAGGAGGATNACCTTCCCCCAAACCGGTCCAATGATGAAACCATCGAACTCNAGGGGCTCAATCAGTTTGGTCACCACCCCGATTCCAAGGCCCGAGCACAAAACGCCGGCTAATTCGCCTACGCCACCCGCCACCACCACGAGGAACGAATCCACAATGAAGAGTTTGGTTCCCATATCGGGGGTGACTCCTCCCACGATGGTCCAACCGTANCCGGCCACCCCNGCAATTCCCGAACCAAGGGCAAAGGTAAAGCGATCGACCTTACGCGTTTTCACTCCAAGACTTCTTGCCATATCTCGGTTCTGCATCGTCGCTCGGATNAGCATCCCCTTTCTGGTCTTTCGAATGATGTAGTAGACGAANGCAACGCAAGCCGCGGAGAGAGCCAAAAGATACAATCGGGCATAGGGCAAGATCACGTCTTGGGAAATTTCNTATCCTCCACGAGCCCAAGTCGGAGCGTTCACTCCAATGTTATCTCCGTAACGCAAGCGGACCACTTGGATCAGCAGAAGAGAAACGCCCCAGGTCGCCAAAAGCGATTCCANNGGGCGGTTGTAAAGGTGCCTGACGACGAATCTTTCCATCAATAGTCCGACCGANGCGGATGCCAGAAAAGCAATGGGNAANGCAAAGAAATAATACTCGTTCACCGCATTTTCGGGAGAGTGTCCGAAGTGCATCTGAACTTCGTAGGTTGCGTAGGCCCCNATCATCACCAATTCACCATGAGCCATATTGATGACGCCCATCAGNCCNAAGGTAATGGCTAATCCAAGGGCAATGAGAATAAGTACGCTCCCGTAGGAGACTCCACGAAAGAGATTACCCGCCAANTCCACCGAATCCTTGTGGCTTTCCAAACTTTTGAAAACCTTTTTGGTNATNGCATCCAGTTTTCTTTTCTCAACCCCTTNAATCTTGTTGTTGAGGTANTGATCTTCGATTTCCTTTTCAAAGGAGGNAAGCCTNGCCAGGGCTCGCAAACTGTTCAACTCTCCCAATTTTNNGAGGGCATCCGCTCGCTCCTGCAAGGAGTTGCCCGTTTCCGATTTGCCCGCTAATCCAATGAGGGCAACGCTTTCCTCCGCCATCCAGCGAAGCTTCGGTAATTCCTCCTCATCGCCGATGATTTCCTCAAGAAAGGTAACCGCTTCGGGAATGAAGGGCGGATCACCGCATTTCTTGACTCCGGAACTGCGCACTTCCAAGTCAGCGGAAAACAAACGCAAAAGGAATTTCGAGGAATTTACTAGGGAACGCAGCTTCCTCCCTGGGCTAATGTCCTCCAGATCCAACAAATCCGGCTTTGCCTGCTTTCCTTCAACGAGGAAGGGTTCTCCCGAAAGAGGGTCAAGGAGCGGAGCGAATTCATTGAAGTCGTCATCCATGACCGTCTCCTCATTGACCACAATGCGCACTTCGCCCTTCTCATCAGGCCAATTGTACACGCTTCCCTGTCTGTACAGCTCGAAGAACTTTTCCAACCTGAGATCTCCCGACTTCGCCAAATCGGTGATCGCCTGCGCCTTGAGTTCGTCATCGTCTTCCGCCAGTACCTTGAGGGATGAGACGGAAAGCTCTGATCCGATTACAGCTTGTCCATGGGAAACCACAGGATGGATGGCTCCGATTATGAGAGCAATGATGGATAAAACTGAACGAAATTTATTCAAAGAAGATACCTTGCGCTCAAAAGAAGGCGGGCTCGGACGAGGTTACCCGGACCAAGCCCGCCAAATTTATAGAGAGTTGTCTCCTAAAACTTAGAGGGTTCCGTCGCCATTCGGACCGCCCGTTGGCTTGGGGAAATTTCCGTCCGGCCAAAGATAGGAACTGTAGGAGTCGGGAGAAACCAACCCGTCACTGGCGTATACGATCTTGAACTGCCCGTTCTTGAGAATTTCACCTACGTACACGGGTTTGAGGGTGTGCTGGTTGGTCGGATGCATGGATTTCTTGCCACCCGGAGCGTCAAACTCAAGTCCGTAGACTGCCTTGCGCACCTTGTCGACTTCGAAGGAGCCGCATTTTTCCACCGCTGCCTTCCAGACATAAACTCCAAAGTAGGCGGCTTCGATCGGATCACAGGTAACGCGCTTGGCCCCTCCGGGCAGACCCGCTTCGACACAGTATTTCTTGAAGCTTTTCACGAATGCTGCGTTCTCCGGTGTCTTCACGCTCTGAAAATAATTCCAAGCCGCCAAATGTCCCACGAGAGGAGGAACGTCCATGGCGCGCAACTCGTCTTCGGAAACCGAGAAGGCCATGATCGGGCAATCGTCCGAAGTCAAACCTTGGTTGGCGAATTCCTTGTAGAAGGGAACGTTACTGTCTCCATTGATGGTGGAGAGAATGCATGCGTCGCCGGAAGCGGCGAATTCCTTCACTTTGGAAACGATGGTTTGGTAATCCTGGTGATGAAAGGGGGTATACTCTTCCATTACGTTTTCATCGGGAACACCTTGAGCCTTCAAGTAAGCCTTCAGCACTTTATTTGCGGTGCGGGGGAAAACGTAATCCGTTCCCAAAAGGTAAAACTTCTTGCATCCCATTTCATTGGCCATGTATTCGGCCGCAGGAACCAACTGTTGGTTTGGGGAAGCCGCGGTGTAGAAGACGTTGAGGGACTGTTCCTCCCCTTCGTATTGGACGGGATAGAACAACAGGGCGTTCTCCTCCTCGAATACCGGAAGGCAGGATTTGCGACTCACGGAGGTCCAGCAACCAAAGGTCACGGCAACTTTTTCATCAATAATCAATTGCTTGGCCTTTTCAGCGAACAACGGCCAATCCGATGCGGGATCTACGACCACTGCCTCGACTTGCTCACCGAGCACACCTCCAGATTCGTTGATTTCCTTGACCGCCATCATCACAACGTCCCTGAGAGAGGTTTCGGAAATCGCCATAGTTCCGCTCAGCGAATGCAACACTCCGATTTTGACTGCTTGCAGACTCGTCATCGATAGGGACAGACCCAACAATGCGGTCAATGCAATTTTGAACTTA
>NZLE01000045.1 GCA_002692605.1 Opitutia bacterium | reverse complement strand
GGTAGGGTTCATGGCGGCAAAGGCTAGAAACGCGCCGTGGTTTCGTACAGGTTAAGCAAGGCGCGGGTTACACTCGTCCATGCGGCCAGTTCGAGGACCGAGCGATCCGGGTTGACGGGATTATCTCCGGTTTCAACAAGGGCCAAGGCGGATGCCTCATCGTTTTGGTAACGGCTTCTTTGTTCGGTCAATAAATCAACCAGCACCTTCTTTTCTTCCTCAGTAGGCATTCGGGTCAGAGCCCATTGAAAGGATTGTTCGATTCTTTCGGAGTCACTGGCGCCGGGTAGGGAAAGTATTTTGTCCGCAAAGGTGCGGGCGGCTTCCACGAAGACCGGATCGTTCAGCAGAACCAAAGCTTGTTGGGGGATGTTGGAACGGGGCCGTTCGGCCGAGCATTCCTCGCGGCTTGGCGCATCAAACGCCAACATCGCGGGATGCGTAAAACTTCGGCAATGAAAGGTGTAGAGTCCTCTCCGGTATAGATCTTCGCCCGTACCCGCTTGCCACTTCCGGGCGGGGAAATTCAAATGCTGCCAATACCCGGCGGGTTGATAGGGTTTTACACTGATTCCGCCGATTTTAGGTACCAGAAGACCGCTGATCGAAAGGGCGGAATCCCGTACGAATTCGGCATCGATGCGAAACCTCGATTGACGGGCGTATAGGCGGTTCAGGGGGTCTGCTGAGGCCAGTTTGTCTGAGGGAGTCGAACTTTGTTTGTAGGCTTCCGAAGTGACCAATTTACGGATCAGCCTTTTGANGTTCCATTGGTTTTTTCGAAAGTCGGTCGCCAAGTGATCGAGGAGGTCGGCATGAGTGGGCGGTTCTCCCTGACCGCCCAAGTCCTCCAATCGACGAGACAAACCGTAACCGAAGAACAACTTCCAGATTCGATTGACGAACGCGCGGGCGGGCAGGGGGTTATCCTGNGAGACCACCCATCTGGCAAGATCCATGCGGTTCGCCTGTCTTTCTCCGGTTTGCAGTTTTCCAAGAAACTCAGGAATCGCGGGCTTCACCTCTTCCCCCGTCTCATCCAGCCAATTTCCTCGAGGAAGGATTCGCACCGTACGGGAATTTCCACTTTCGGAGACCAGCATGCTTCTAAAGATCTTACGGTGATTTTCGATATCTTTGTTGGCCTTTTGGANCTTGGCTTCCAGTTGCGTGAGTTTGTTTTCGTTGACAAGAATTCNTTCCCTGAACGCGAGAGCGTCATCGGGGATTCCTCGATACNGGTATTGCAAAAAGTGCGTTTTCAAAAGTTCGGAGTCCTCCAACGATCGATCCTTGGCCGCTNTTTTTAAGGCATTTTGAACTTTANCAGGCAAGGATTCATCTTCCTTTGCTTGAGCGGTCCATGCTCGAAGNGATAGATGAGGGTCCTTCCTTGGGTCTATCTTCGAGCTTACCCCTATTTTATCCCAGTAAGTCGTTCCGTCCCATTGAGTGAATGCGATTCCATTGACTTGATCCTTTGCGCTCAAACCGATCTTTTGGGCCGGGACCGATAAACGAACCCATTTCCCCAATTCTGGAAGCGGACCCATTTTCACNCGGCTCACGGTGTTTTCCTGACCNTAGGGAATCAAGGATTCGCCCCAGTAGGCCCGGTGCCCCCATGCTCCATCATTGAATTGCAACATGATTTGCCTGGGTGGATTCTTGGGATCGAGGTAAGCGTAGGCGAAGAATTCGTCTTCTCCGGAAACCACGGCATGGGGCGACTTCGATTGAATGAAATAATGCTGGTTATTCCCCTTGCCGGAACGAACGAAGGCTCTGGTACCTGAGAAGACGGGATGATTTGTCGGTTCCCACCTACCTGAGAGTTTGGCATCGCTGGGAGCCGAGTCCTCCACCCAAATCCGCTCGCTCAGTTGGGCCTCCATATCTTTCGGTTCGGCATAGCTAAACTCTGACAGAGTCTTTTTCAAGCTGGCCAGAGCGTCTTTGTTTTCTTTCTCCAAGCGCTCCCTTGCCTCCTTCCGCTCATGCTCCAAAGCGTGTTTTGCTTTCTCCAAATCCTCAAGCTTATCGCTCTGTTCCTGAGTGGGAAGGTAGAGGTTGGGGTTCCTTCTTCCGACCGGCTTTTCCTTCAGATCGGCAAAAAAGGCGGCCAGGGAGTAAAAATCCTTGATCGTGAACGGATCATATTTGTGATCATGGCACTGGGCGCAACCGGTGGTTGCTCCCAGCCAGACAATGCCAAAGTTGCGCACTCGATCCGCCTGATAAATCGCAAGGTATTCCGCGGCTTGGGCNCCTCCCTCCTGAGTGGTCTGCAGCAGNCGGTTATAGCCGGAAGCGATCTTTTGCCTATCGGTGGCTTCCGGAACCAGATCACCGGCGAGGTTCTCGATCACGAACTGATCATAAGGCAGGTTTTCATTAAAGGCTTCAATGACATAGTCCCGGTAAGCGGAGACTTCCATGAAATTGTCGCTGTGGTATCCGATGGTGTCGGAGTAACGGACCAAATCCAGCCAATGCACCGCCATTCTTTCGCCAAACCTAGGGTCGATCAAAAGCCCGTCTATGAGTTCCTCATAGGCTTTGGAGGATGGGTTNTTGAGAAAACCCTCCGCTTCCCTGGGAGTGGGGGGCATTCCCACCAGATCAAAGTAAACCCGGCGCAACAAGGTCACGGGGTCGCTTTCCTCGGCGAAGGAAAAGGGTTCGTTCAGGAGTTTCCTGGCAAGGAAACGGTCAACGGGGTGGTTCGAATCCGACTTTACGTTTTTTGCGGGCACTTGAGGGTCGTCGATGGGTAGGAAGGACCAGTGCTCCTCGTATTCGGCGCCCTGTCGAATCCACTCTTCGATAATTTTCTTTTGTTCCTTGGTCAGGGTCTTTCCGGTTTCGGGAGGAGGCATCAGNTCCTCCTCGTCCCCNCTGTGCAGGCGGAAGACGAGTTCACTGTCTTCAGGTTTGCCGGGAACCACCGCGGAATAGCCTCCTAAATCTGCTAGGGCGCCCTCGGACAAGTCCAGTCTGAGTTTGGCCTCGCGGGTACTTTTGTCGGGTCCGTGACAGTGAAAACAATATTCCGATAGAATCGGACGAACCTGATTGGTGAAGTCAACCCCTCCGAAAAGAGAATTGCAGGCAAGCCAAAGAAGAACGGGAAACAGGTTGAAGGACAGGTGTCTGGTGCGGTACGAGCGCATATTTACAAGTTAGGCGTAAAAAGCCTTCACACAATCAAAACTTCTTGGTAAGCGGAAGATTACCCGGTTGGATAAGCGTCAAATCCGGAATCAAAGACGGATCATTTCTCCGGACCGATAGGATTCGTCTGCGGCCAAGACGATCTCACTTGCCCGTATGGCGCTATCCTGATGCTCGGTGAGATCGGTTTGACCAAGAATACCTTGAAGAAAGAACAGCTGCTCTCTGCGGCAAAGCTCGTCATGGTCGGGTTCGTCCTCCAATTCGATGAATTCGTCGCTCGCCTCAAGCTCCCCGGCTGAGTTTTGGACGCTTTTGTGGACGAGGATGCGTTCGGTTTGAGTATGAGCGTCCACCGAGGAGGATTTTCCCCGCGAGGAGGCATCCGCTGCCACGATGCTGGCGCTTCCCAGAGGTCCGACGACGTCTTTGACGAAGAAGGCGGTCTCACTCATCATAGGCCCCCAGCCCGCTTCGTACCAACCCACGCTCCCATCCTCAAAGCTAACCTGCAAATGTCCGTAATTGATCTTATCTTGGGGCAGTTCGTCGGTAAGTTGAGCGCCGAGTCCGGAAACCCGGGTGGGTTTCGATTCGGTC
The DNA here is from genome assembly GCA_002692605.1 of Opitutia bacterium. GTDB lineage: Bacteria > Verrucomicrobiota > Verrucomicrobiia > Opitutales > Seribacteraceae > Seribacter. The sequence goes on along the minus strand of NZLE01000045.1, from coordinate 531 downwards.
ATCTGGCACATCACGTCGACGTAATGCACCCCGCAATCGACGATCGGAGAGATCGAGGAGAGCAAGCTTTTGTGAGTATCCCAATTCTTGCCGTAGGATTGCTGGTTCAGATTCATCCGCATGACCAAGGGTTTTCCAAGAGTCTTGGCGACTTCAACGAACTTGATCCAACTCGGATGCTGGCGAAGAATGTAGCCAACCACCAAGGCCTTGTTCTTACTTCGGGCAAGCTCGACGAGTTCACGACATTGCTCGGCGCTTTCGGCAAGTGGTTTCTCCGTGAATACGTGACACCCCGCTTCCAGAGCCATTTTGGCAAAGGGGTAGTGGGTGTCCGGGTAGGTCGATATGCAGACCGCATCCGGCTGCAGGTCTGACAAGGCTTGCCCATAATCATTTGCCTCAGGAGTTCCTTCGGGCAGTTCGGCCATGAGCTTGGCTCGGGACTGGGGTTTGCGGGTACAGACCGCGGCAAGCTCGAATTCGGGTATGGATGCGTAGGCGAGAGCATGCGAGCGTCCCATGTTGCCC
>NZLE01000044.1 GCA_002692605.1 Opitutia bacterium | reverse complement strand
AGCGCTGTTGGGGCCGAAATATGAATTTAACCGCCACGGCGAATCGGGAATCGAAATCTCTAACCTCCTACCGTACACCGCGAGTATTGTCGACAAATTATGTTTCGTTCGCTCGGTCTCGACCACAGCCGTCAATCATGCCCCGGCCCAGATTCTCATGAACACCGGCACCCAGATTTCCGGTCGGCCTAGCATGGGTTCCTGGATTCTTTATGGTCTCGGAGCGGAAACCCAAAACTTACCGGGTTTCGTTGTACTGACCTCAGTTGGCGGTGGCCAAAACCAGCCCATCGCCTCCCGTCAATGGCACAGTGGTTTTCTTCCAAGCAAATACCAAGGGGTTCACTTCCACAGTAAAGGAGACCCCGTGCTTTATCTGAGCAACCCGAATGGAGTAACCGATCAGGACCAAAGATCCCTGATCGATTCGGTCAACCAACTCAACGGCTTACGCAACGGCACCCTTCGAGACCCGGAGATCACCACCAAAATCAGCCAATATGAAATGGCCTTCCGTATGCAGGCCAGCGTTCCCGACCTCATGGACCTCTCCAAGGAACCCAAGCATGTTCTTGACATGTATGGCGCTACACCCGGCGACGGGTCCTTTGCCAGCAATTGCCTGCTTGCTCGTCGTTTGGCGGAACGCGGTGTCCGTTTCATTCACCTGTATCACCGAGGATGGGACCACCATGGAGGAGTAAAAAATGGAGTGGAAAAAACCGCTAACCTGGTGGATCAAGGATCCGCCGCCTTGGTTCAGGATTTAAAGCGGCGCGGAATGCTTCAAGACACTCTGGTGATTTGGGGTGGAGAATTCGGACGAACCCCAATGGCGCAGGGCAGTGGCCGGGACCACCATATCAAAGGCTTTTCGATTTGGATGGCTGGGGGAGGCATCAAAGGAGGAATTTCCTACGGAAACACCGATGAATTGGGCTACAATGCCGAAGAAAAGGTGGTTCACGTAAGGGATTTGCACGCCACGATGCTTCATCAACTCGGAATCAAGTCCCAACTCTTCACCCACAAGCATCAGGGCTTGGACTTTAGATTAACTGGGGTTGATGACGAGGCTCACGTGATCAAAGACGTTCTAGCCTAAGCTCCATAATTCGGATACGTCTTCACCTGCATTCTTGCGATCCTTCGATGGGAGTGATTTGATCGAAATTAAAAATGAGTTCGATTCATGAGGGTAAGGAAAAAAATCGTTCTGCCAAACCACTGGCGGAACGAATGCGTCCTCAAAAACTCGAAGAAGTGCGCGGACAATCTCACTTACTCGGGAAAGACTGTCTGCTCCCTAAACTTATCCGGGAAAATCGAGTTGGAAACCTGATCCTGGCCGGACCTCCAGGCACCGGAAAAACCACGCTGGCCACAGTCATTGCCGAAGAGAGTCAATGCAAACTGATCAAATTGAACGCGGTGACCTCCAATGTTGCGGAACTGCGCGATTCCTTAAAACTCGCCAAGTACTACGGCGCGGACAAATGCTTCCTTTTTGTTGATGAAATTCATCGGTTCAACAAAGCTCAACAGGACTTGCTCCTGCCTGACGTTGAATCCGGGGAGGCCCGCCTCATCGGAGCCACCACCCACAATCCCCGTTATTACGTCATTGATCCTCTTCTCAGCAGAAGCCAGCTCTTCACTCTCGAATCCTTGGAAGTAAGCGAAATCGAAGACGCTTTGCTCGCTTGCATCGCAAATGAGGATTGCGGTTTGGGTTCGAAAAATTGCCAGGCGGAGGCGAAGGCGATGAACCAAATAGCCCGCTTGGCTGAGGGAGACCTGCGCAAGGCCTACAATATCCTCGAAATCATCGTGGAAGGATTATCCGAGAAAGGACGGGTTTCCGAGGATTCCGTAGCCCTCTTCGCTAAGGAAAGAAGCATTCGATACGACCGAGATGAGGACGAACATTATGATACCGCTTCCGCCCTGATCAAAAGTATGCGCGGAAATGATCCGGACGCAGCGTTGTATTGGCTTGCCAAGATGCTTGTCGGGGGAGAGGACCCCCGATTCATCGCCCGCAGGCTGGTGATCTTCGCTTCCGAAGACGTAGGGCTGGCCGATTCAAGAGCCTTGCTGATGGCGGATGCCACCTTTCGGGCATGTGAAACCATTGGTTTGCCCGAATGCGAACTCAATCTGGCTCATTGCGTACTCTTTTTGGCAACAAGTCCGAAAAGCAACAGTTCCACCCTAGCCCTCGCCGCCGCCAAGAGAGCCATTCGCGAAAACCCGGTTCAAGCCATTCCCTCATCCATTCAGGATCGACATGGTCGAAATCAGAACTACCGGAATGAAGAGGAGGAAGGCTATCTTTACAGCCATGAATTCAAAGAGAATATCACCGGCCAAACCTATTTGGATAAGCATCTCGAACTCTACTTACCCAAAAACTCGGGAGCCGAGGAGAAGATTGCGGAAAGATTGAATCGTTGGAAGACACTTCGCTCCAAGGCAAGAGGCGAGAACTGATTCATAAACGATTCATCCTTCCTATGCAAACGATGGCAAAGAGAACTGATTTTGGTTGTAAACGATAATAAAAACTTCTCTATAAGGCTTTCTCCATGAAATTGCGCGCACTCTTTATTCTTCTTTGTTTTGCGGTTGGTCAGTTCGCTTCGGCCAAGAAACCCAACGTTCTGCTCATCGTGTGCGACGACTTGAATGATTACCTTGAAACCTTGGGTGGACATCCTCAGACCCGGACTCCTCACCTTCGCAAACTGATGGAGAGCGGTGTATCCTTCACCCAAGCTCATTGCAACATTCCCATTTGCAATCCTTCGCGGGCAAGCTTTGCGACAGGTATTTATCCGCATACCTCTCAGCAATTCGGATTCGAGGATTGGGACAAAAACGAAATCCTGCAAAACTCCCGGACCATGATGGCTCACTTTTCCGCTCATGGATATCACACCTTGGGCACGGGTAAGGTAATGCACAACCGCGATCATCAGGAGTGGGATGAATACGGACATCCTTCGGACTATGGCCCCTTTCTGTTTGACGGAAAGGATAAGATACCCCACCTGGGTGTTCCAAGTCCCTTTCGGGATGACTTCGGCATTATTGACGGAACCTACGGAGCGCTTGAAAAAGTCTCCCACAAAAAATCCCCCACAACCGGAAAACCTTATTCCTGGAAGACGGGGGGATGGCGCTCTCAGAGGGAATTGAAATACGAGTCCGATGAGGATCGGGATGCGACCGGAGACGAACTCAATGCCGAATGGGCCATCAAACGGTTGAAGGAATTGGCCGTGTCCAANAAACAAAAACCTTTTTTCATGGGAGTGGGTTTCGTGCGTCCGCATACGCCCCTGATCGTTCCACAAGAATACTTCGACCGCTTTCCCTTGGATACGCTAGAACTCCCGATGATTAAGAAAGGGGATGCCAAGGATACCTTCAAGCATACCGTGACCTCCAAAGAAGATGATCGAAGCGGAGACCGTGGAACCAAAATGTATGACAGTTTGGTGGCATCCTACGGAGGAGACCGAGTCTTGGCTCTCAAAAAATTCGTACAAGCTTACCTGGCATCGGTGGCTTCGGTCGATGATCTGGTCGGTGACCTCATGGAGGCGCTCAAGGAAACCGGACTGGACAAAAACACCATTGTAATCTTCACCAGTGACCATGGATGGGGAAATGGAGAAAAAGACTACGTCTACAAGAATTCCCTTTGGCAAGAAAGTACCCGGGTCCCTCTGATCGTTCGGGCTCCCGGTGTTTCCCTAGTGGGAAAGGAATGCAAGCGTCCGGTTTCCCTGATTGATCTCTACCCCACCCTCCTCGATCTCTGCGGTTTGCCGAGCAATACGAAAAAGAACGAAAAAGGCCGCTCCTTGGACGGTTTCTCCATGAAACCTTTTCTCAAGAATCCGGAAAAGGGAAAATGGAAGGGTCCCGATTATGCCCTCACCGCCCTCTACAAATGGGCCCAGTACTATGACCCTGCGTTGCAAAGCTATTCCATGCGCTTCGAGGATTGGAGATACGTACGCTATGAGAACGGCAAGGAGGAACTCTACCACACCGCGAAGGATGATCACGAATGGAACAATTTGGCTTTGGACCCAAGCTTTTCCGAACGATTGTCCGGGTTTCGGAAACAACTCCTTTCGGTGATTCCGGAAAGCATTCCCGAAAAACCCAAGAGTAACGAGTATTGGAAAGACCTCTACTTTAAGAAAAACCCATCCGCGGATACCAATGGCGACGGTTTGCTTTCCTGGCCCGAACTCACTGCTCACAAGAAGATGCCCGAAGAGGAAAAAAAAGCCCTGCAAAGCGAACTCTGGAAAACTTCCTACTTCAGAAAGAATCCGACCGCGGATACCAATGGCGACGGAATCCTTACATGGCCCGAATTTCATGCCCACAAGAAGACCGTTTCACCTAAGAAATAGTCACTCGCTTTCACCCATCTCGAAAAACTAACCCACAAAATACATGAAACGATTCATCTTTCTATCTCTGCTTTCCGTTGGAATGCTTTTTTCGTCGTTTTCCTTTGGTCAAGAGGAAGCGGTAAAACTTCAAACCACCGGAACGTTCGTTAAAAATGAAAAAGGCGCCTTGGTCTTCACCGATGACGCGGACAAGAAAAAATACTACGGATTCAATAAGGGAGTGAAGGAAAAGGTCGGCGACTTGGTGGGTAAAAAGGTCAAACTCAACGCCAAGGTCAAAAAGAAAGAAGGAGCCAANATTACGCTNATGACCTACGTCGTTTCCGTACAAGCGGTCAAAAAGTAGGTTCATCCGCCCACAGAAGCAAAAGGTCGAGACGCTCCTTGTAGGATGAAACTTCTCTGGTCTCGCCGGGAAAGGCTGGGGTATGGCCTTTTACTTCTAACCCTCGCTTACGGCTCCGCATACGGAGAGCCCGTCAGGCCNCCGCCCCCCAACGTTCTNGTTTTCCTAATGGATGACATGGGNATTGGGGACTGCAGGGTATATAACCCCGAATGCAAGGTAAGGCTGCCCAACTTGGAGAAGCTTGCCGAAACGGGTATGGTTTTCAGCGATGCTCATGCCCCGGCCGCCGTTTGCGCCCCCACCCGTTACAGCATTCTGACCGGAAACTATCCTTGGCGGGGAAGAAATGANAACGGCACCTGGCTCTTTCACATGCCCTCCCAAATCCTGCCGGGCCAACGGACCCTCGGCCACTTGATGAGGGGAGCCGGGTACCACACCGCCTTTCTCGGAAAGGTTCATCTGGGCGGGACGGTCTACGGCAAAGCGACCGGCAAACCCAAGAGAAACTTCAAAGACGGTTTTCGGGACTTTGATTTCAGCCGAAAGATCGAAGATTCTCCCGCCTCTTTGGGTTTCGATTATGCATACGAATTACCACAGGGCATTCAGGGTTCGCCGTATCTTGCCTTTGAGAACGGAAGATTGGTCGGAAAGGAATCCGAACTCAGGGAATGGAAAAAAGGCACCTACGAAAACTCGGTCATCGAAGCCGATGGCTTCGGGTCTCCCGACTGGGATTCCTCCAAGGCGGGCCCCATTCTCACGCAAAAGGCTTTGGATTACATCCGTCGACACATTGCTCGAAACAGGGAATCTTCCATTCGCAAGCCTTTCTTCATGCACTACTGCAGCCAATCCTGTCACGTTCCCCATACCCCTCCAATTGAAATCGCAGGTCAAAGAATAAAGGGGACAACTCCTGACTACCACCTCGATATGCTCGTGGAAGCGGACGCCACGCTGGGACTGATGATTGAGGAACTTAGACGCCACGGAGAGTTGGAAAACACCCTGATCCTCTTTACCAGCGATAATGGTGGACTTGCCCGCGGACCCGTAGGCAAGCCCCGTTGGGGTCACAATTCCAATGCGGGACTGCGAGGAAGCAAGGCTCAGATTTACGAGGGTGGGCACCGGGTTCCGTTCATCGCTTCATGGGGAAACGGAAACAGCAACTCACCGATCCAACCCGGCTCAAGAAGTGAGACCTTGATCGGACTTCAGGATTTGTTCGCCACCTTTTCCGAACTTACCACGCAATCCATGAAGGTTGGAGACGGCTTGGACAGCCAATCTTTCCTCGGGACTCTATTGGGCGAGAAGAAATTCACGGAGAGATCCACGCTTCTCGTGCAGGCCAACGACGGAGAATACTTCAATCAACAATCCAAGAAGGCCCTGCGCGAAAACCAATGGAAACTGATTGCAACGAGGGAACTGCAAGCCATCGAGTTGTATGATTTGGCAAGCGATCCAACGGAAACCAAAAACCGGATCGAGGAAGACGAACAATCCGAACGGGTCAAGCGGATGTCCGCCGATCTAAATTCCATATTTCGCTCGGAGCGCTCGACTGATCCATATCGCTTGAACGGAAACGACGACTTGAAAAAAGAACCCAAGGTCCATGCCAACGAATTAAAAGCTCCAAGAGCCAACCTGCTTTGCAAGGTTCTAGGAGTTCAGGGAGGGAAAGCTCAAAATTGGAACCAAAGGTGGAAGATAAGCGGAACCAGCCCCGTTCGCTTGACCCTGATCCCCCGTGACTCCCAGAAATGGGATCTCTCCGGTTTCAAGCTTGTAGGTGTCCCCATCCAAAACTGGGAAAAAGGCATAGTCACGATTGAAGGCAGACTGAACAACGGAAACCTGACCAGTTGGTCCCATCATGCAGTGGGTTTTGCCGTGGCTCCAAGCTGGGAAAGGGTCACTTTGGGCTTTCCCTTCCCCATGATTGAGGATCGTTACGAAGGCTCTGAACTTTTCAAGGGACAATTGGGAAAACCCAATGGGCATCGTTTGCATTGGAGACGCTTCTACCCCGAAGATACCCGTGAAATCACCATGGATTTTCGCTCCTCAACCGGAAAAGTGAACCTGTTGGTCGGTTCACCCTTTGTAGCCTGGCCGAAAACCCAACCTCTTGAGGATTCTCTTATGGAATTGCCTTTCCTGGACGAGTTGGGACAAGTGCGGGCGGTGGATTGGCCGGGTAAGACGACTGATTTGCAGACCGGACGCAAGGCATTGACCGAGGAATTCGCCCAAGCAAGCGAGCAAGCCAAGCAAAAGAGACTGGGCAAGTACGGAGGTTGGATCGACGGACCCAAGCTTGACTCTACGGGACGGTTCCGAACCGAAAAGGTAGACGGGAAGTGGTGGTTGATTGATCCGGACGGTCACCTCTTTTTTTCCGTGGGAGCCTGCCTGACCGGTTGGCGCGCGGAAACCTCCGCGGAACAAAAACGGGCGAAAAATGATTTCTTCGCTTACCTTCCCCAAGCGAGAGATTACCTACGCTGGACTGGGATGCGCAAACTTGGAGGCAGGGACTTTGTTAATTTCCCGGGTATGAATTACCAACGGTATTTCGGCAAGGAATGGTCCGATATCGTAAGCGAGGGTATTCATGACCGTATGCGGGCCTGGGGCCTGAACACGCTCGGTTGCTGGTCGGATGACAAGTTGCAAAAAGACAGGAAAACTCCCTACGTTTTGATCTCTTCGATCTGGTGGCAAGCCAACGGCCATCGGAAATTCCCTTCCCCTTTTCGAGAAAGCTTTCAGTCGGATCTGGAAAAGAACCTAAGAAAACTTTCTTGGGCGAAAAACGATCCCTATTGCCTGGGTATATTTATGGGGAACGAATTGGAATGGCCCGACCGCATCGGCCCGACCATAGAGAACCTCCCCCCGGAACACCCGACCAAGAAATGGGCCTTAAGGGAATTGAAAAAGCTGGGAAAACCCACTACTCCAGCGAAACTCAATGACCTCGAGAGTCTATATCTTCCCTTTGCCCGAAGTTTCTTCTCGAAGTGCAAACGAGCGGTCGAAAAGGAACTTCCCGGAACTCTGTATTTAGGATGCCGGACACACCGTGGTCCGAACGTCCTTGGACGCGGAGCCTTGGGTTCGGTCGACGTTTTTTCCGTGAACGTGTATGACTCGAGAGTCCGCTCTTGGCAAGTCCCCGAGGATACTGACATTCCGATTATATCAAGTGAATTTCATTTTGGAGCGGTGGACCGCGGAGTGCCCAGCCCCGGACTGTCGGGTTCCTGGGACCAGCGGCAAAGAGCCCTGTCCTTCGCTCACTACCTCTCCTCCGCATTGGCCGATCCTCGTTTCGTGGGTGTGCATTGGTTTCAGTGGATCGATCAGTCCGCCGCTGGACGGCAGGACCGGGAGAACCATCAATGCGGATTCATTGACGTCGCCGGCCGGTCTTACCCCGAATTCACCGAGGTGGTCACGCAGTCGACCTCGAGAATGTACGCCACCCGAGTGAAAACGGGAAATTCCACCGAAGGAATTCTGGCCGAATTGCTTGGCAGATGATAAACTTGAAGCCTACCGTAAGGGCCGTTCTATATGGGCTGATCCTGTGCGGTCCTCTCAAAGCGGAAGACAGACCGAATATTCTTTTCCTCTTCAGCGATGATCATGCCTTACGAACCATCGGAGCCTATCCCGGCTCGATCAACCAAACCCCGAACCTCGACCGCATCGCCGAGGAAGGAGCCCTCTTCACCCATTCCTTTAACGTTAACTCAATCTGCTGTCCCAGTCGGGCCGCCATCCTCACCGGAAAGCACAGTCTCGCAAATGGTGTAATCGGAAACTCCTCGAAGTGGAACGGTAGCCAGTGGGTATACCCCCGGGAACTTGGAGAAACCGGCTACCAAACTGGGTTGATCGGCAAGTGGCACCTCAAAGGCAACCCAACGGACGAATTTCAAACTTGGGAAATTCTTTCCGGCAAAGGCGGACAGGGTTCCTACTTCAACCCCACGTTTCTGTCCCCTCAGGGAGAATCCCAAGTAACTGGGCACTCCACCCAAATCATCACCGACAAAGCCCTCGATTGGCTTAAAAAACGCAATCGCAAAAAGCCCTTCCTACTGTGCGCCCAATACAAGGTTCCCCACATTCACCGCCTCCCACCGCCTGACCATATGAGTGGGTACGATGATTACGAATTTCCGGTTCCCAAGACTTTCTTCGACGATTTCTCCACCCGTTCGCCTTTCGTGTCCAAAACCTGGATGGCCTTAAAGGGCATGAAAGGACATGTCCTTAACATCGCCCCCTTGGAGTCCGAAATCGAGACCAACCCCAATCTTATACCGCCCTTTCTGAGTGAAATGACTACAAAACAGCGTAAGGCATGGCATCAGGCTTATGATCCCAGAAACAAACGTTACCGCGAACTTGAAAAACAGCATAAGCTGCAGGGAGATGAGCGAAACCTCTACGTCTACCAACGGTTCATCAAGGATTACGTCCGGTGCATTGACGGCTTGGATGCGCAGATCGGTCGCATTCTTCGCTTTTTGGATGAGGAGGGTTTGGCGGAGAACACACTTTTGCTTTACAGTTCGGACCAGGGCTTTTTTACGGGAGAGCACGGATGGGCTGAGAAGCGATGGATGTACGAGGAAAGCTTCAAGTCTCCGCTTCTCATTCGCTGGCCCAAGGTCATCGAGCCTGGAACTGTAATCGATGACTTGGTGCAGAATATCGATCTTGCTCCCACTTTTATTCGCGCTGCGGGAATGGATGTTCCCAAATCTCTCCACGGACGCCCATTGCAACCCCTCTTTTCCAAAGCCGGTCCGAAGAAATGGAGGGAAGAGATTCTTTATCAATACTTTGACGGAGGAAACCAGCAAAAACCGGGCCCCTACAACATGCCCAGGCACGAAGGCATCCGAAACCGCAGGTACAAGCTGATTTCCTTCTACGAATACGATACCTGGGAATTCTACGACTTAAGGAACGACCCCAACGAGCTTATAAACTTAATCGATGATTCTTCAGTGAAAGCAAAAATCGAAGGAATGAAAAAAAGGTTAGTTGTTTTGAAAGAACGTTTCTCTCCCTAGGGAAAGGGAAGCGTCATCTCATTCTTGATCTCTTGATCAGAATTGGGCCCAGAAGGCTTCGGGATTGGTCAAGTCTCTCCGTTGCTCGTCAAAGGAGGTTCCGATTTCCCTCAAGTTGTGAAGACCCCGAGCAGCGGAAAGACCTCTCTTGATGCTTGGTGGAGTGAAAACCAAACGGGTCAGGTTCAACCCCTCCAGAGGGGTCAGATCGGAAATAAGGGTTTCTCCGATATGCAACCTTTGCAAAACCGGGAGCTTTCGGACAAAGGAAAGGTCGTCCACCAGAGTGCGATGGAGGGTCAGGCTGACCAAGGGGAGACCGGCCAAGCCGGAAACGTCGGAGACGGGAGACTCCGAAAGCCAAAGTTGGCGGAGGTTGGAGGAACTTATGGGAGATACTTCGGTGATTTGAGTACCCACCGCATAGAGGTTTTCAAGGGGCTGTCCTTCAAGACCACGCAAGGATTTTATGGGCGAGTTGTTCAGCCTCAACTCCACCAGATTGGCCTCCCCCAATTCCATCAGACTTTCGACCCGAGTATTCTCAAGAAAAAGCGTCCGCAGAGGCATACCCCGCAAGTGACGAATTTCCCGCACTGGGTTTCCGCTCAGATCCAACCCCATGAGGGACAAGCCCCGAAGCGGCGAAAGATCTCTCAAATTACAATTGGGAAACTCCCCCGCCACAATCACACCGTTTTCCTCATGCAACTTCCCCTGCCCGCGATAGTCCGGATTCGCCCGCATGAGAATTTCCTGAACTTGCCCAACTCCGGGAGATTCCGTGGGATCAGCTTTTTCTTCCGGTTGCTTGGGAGAAGGCGGAAGCGCCTGCCCCTCTTGCGCAACCTTGCCTTCCAAATCCTCCTTTTCTTTCGTGGGAGCGTTCGAATCCTTCCAGGTTTGTGTGACTGATTCGTTCTTTTCGGGTGGAATGGACTCATTACCACAACCCGCCGTGGCAAGCGTTAGGACTCCAATCAGAAGAAAAACCATTAGATTTAGGATCATTCGTTCTTTTACACATTGCACGGTCTGTTGTCCAACTCATCCCTGAACTGAGAAAGCAGTTTACTCATCTAGCGGACGAAGTTAGCTTCGGCAGATGAATTCTTTGCTCTCCTCCACAGATCTTGTTATTTTCTTTGGTTCCCTCATCGCGGTGATGGGCATGGGCCTATGGGTCGGAAGAAAAGAAGACAGTTCGGAAGATTACTTCCTCGCAGGAAGAAAAACCCGCTGGTGGGGAGTCGCCGGTTCCATTTTCGGTTCCAACGTTTCGGCCAATCATATTGTCGGGATGATGGGAGTCGGATTTGCCGTAGGTTTTGCTCAGAGCCACTTCGAAATTACTGCGATTGCCGGTTTGCTTATGCTTTGTTACTTTTTTCTTCCGGTTTACCGTAGACTGAACATATACACGCTTAGCGATTACCTGAGCCGAAGATACGATGATCGGAGCCGCTTTAGTTATGCCCTGATCATGGTTATCATCATGGTGGTAATCCAAATGGTTCCGGGCTTTTATATCGGTTCCCGATCAATCAACATCCTCCTCCAGGGAGATACGGGCCGCAAAGCGGTTGCCGAGGCCGTAGTTTCCGAAGGTGGCGAACTTTCCGAAATCAAGATTCTTCACGGTGGAGAACAATATGGGTCCGCTCCGCAAGTTTTGATCAACAACCAGAAAGTGGATTTTCTCGAAGCCAGCCTGACCAACGGTCAAGTGAGTAAAGTCGAACTGACCGCTCCCATGCCGCAAGCCTACCTGTTCGCACCCATGGCTATNGGCTTTTCCGGTGGAAACCTAGAAAATCCGGAAATCTCCCCGGGCGACGTGGATCCGTTGAGTTACCGACTGGGAATCCTGATCATGGCTCTGGTCACCGGAGCCTACGTGATCATCGGAGGCTTGAAGGCNGTAATCATCACCGACGTCATTCAGTCCGTTCTTTTGCTACTGGCCGGGCTTCTCGTTGCCTTCATCACCTTCTCCCAGCCGGAAATCGGGGGCTGGGCCAGTTTGATGGCCCGTGATCTNGGNNCAGAGGGGGTGGAACGCTTTCACCTCTACAACGCCTCCAATCACCCTGNCCTGCCCTGGACCGGAGTGCTCAGCGGATTGATGATCCTGCATTTTTACTACTGGGGCACCAACCAGTTCATCGTGCAACGGGCCCTCTCCGCNACCACCGACAAGGAAGCCAAGATGGGGATCATCGCAGCCGGGTTCTTCAAGCTACTCATTCCNTTCTTCTCAATTGGCACCGGAATCGCCGCCTACTATCTCTTCAAAGACCGNAACTTGGAGGTCGCTCAGGATGCGGTGTTCATCAAATTGATGACCGAGTTAATCTCACCACTGGGTTTTGGCCTAGTGGGGCTGATTGCCGCCGGGATGATCGGGGCGATACTATCCAGTCTCGACTCGATGATGAACTCGGCCGCCACCATCATGACCTTTGACCTCTACAAGAAGTACCTCAATCCGGAGGCGGATGACAGGAAACTCATTAANATGGGAAGGATTTGGATCATTGCCTTTATCGTAATGGCCGGATTGATCACCATCTTCACCATGGACCCAAATTCCAAGGATAGTTTCTTTTTGAAAGTGGCCAAGCACCAGGGNAACCTGATTGCGGGGGTGGTGGTTGCCTTCTTTTTGGGCATGTGTTGGAAACGGGCNACCGCAGCGGGCGGAGTTGCGGCCATCCTCGCAGGGGTCCTCTTCAGTTACTCCATTCCCGCGCTCTACGCCATCTTCGCGCAAGGCAACCCGGCTCTCATCGATCTGTTCGGCGAAAAGCTGAATTTTATGCATGGCGCCTTTGTTTCCGCTCTTCTCAGCGCCGTGGTCCATGTGGTGATTAGCCTTAAGACACAACCCGACGAGGAAAAGGGCAAACTCACCTGGATCGGACTGCAAATCTTCAGCGTTCATGAGCTCTCAGTTTTCATCAAAACCCTTCTATTTTGCCTCCTTATCTACGCCACTTTGGCTACTTTGGTGGTTCTGGATACCATTTCCCCGACAATTGCCGCATGGATTGGTTCCGTNTGGACCTTTGGATGCTTCTACCTATCCGCTGCCCACAAAGCGAAAAANGCGGGAGTAAAGATTTATCGGGAAGACCGCCTTTGGGCAGGAGGTTTGGCGAGTTGCGCCATTTTTATGTTATTCTACTTCTTTTAGGATCCNTCGAGTATTTCCTCAGCCAGATCCTCCAATGGGTAAGTCCAGATTTCGGACAAAGTCGGGTGNTACCAATCCGCCTTNGCCAATTGGTGNACCGTCGCCTTGAGGGAGACGGCAATGGACAATGTTTGAATCAGTTCGCCCGCGTCTTTGCCCACGCATTCCGCACCGAGAACCACTCCGGTTGATTTTTCGGCATGCACGGCGACGTATCCGTGCTTGGCTTCCATCAGAATGGATTTCCCATGGTCGTCAAAGGGATAATCAGCGGATAGAAACTCAATGCCTCTTTTCCTNAGCTCGGCAGGCAACAAACCGACGATGGCAACTTGCGGGTCTGTGAAGACAACGCCCAGCAGGTGATCATAAGTCACGGCTTCCACGGATTTGCCTAGTGCATGGAAAGCCGCGGTCTCTCCCTGACGAATGGCAACGTGCACGATTTCATGAGGTCCGGCGCAATCCCCNGCCGCNTAAATGTGGGAAATCGAAGTTTGTTGAAATGAATTGGTTTGGACATGACCGCTTTCCTGNAACTCGACGCCGATTTCCTTCAAATTCAAACGGTCCGTTGCAGGCTTGCGTCCNAGNGCATGAAAGAGAAATTNGGTATCAATGGATTCTTTAACTCCCTTATGNCGGTAAACGACTCGAATGGTTTGATCGNGCGCTTCCTCCATNCCTTCGATGGAAACTCCAGTCTTCACGATCATTCCTTCCTCGGTAAACTTATTCCGAATACAATCCGAAGCCNGTTGAGGAAAATCTCTTAAAATACCTTCACTTCTTTGCAGAAGAGTCACTTTTGACCCAACTCTTTGTAAAAACTGAGCAAGNTCGCAGGCCACGATACCTCCGCCCAAGACCACCACCTCGTTGGGAACTTCCGTTAATTCCAAGACCTCATCGCTCGTTTTGAATGAAACTTGATCCAATCCCGGAACCGGGGGCATGGCGATTTGAGAACCGGTCGCCAAAACGAAGCGGTCGCCCTTGATTGTCTTTCCATCAGTAAACTCAATGGAACTTTGATCGACAAATTTGGCCTTGGAGCGATAAAGGGAGAAGCGACCATCCTTTAGCTGAGCCGTTCGGTAATCCGCAAACTCCGCAATGATTTCTTTTTTCCTTCGCTGCATCAAAGCCAAATCCGCTNGCGGTCTNGAATNCTCGAATCCAAAAACCTTTCCTTGCCTCGCGAAATGNAGAATCTCGGACGAATAGATCAAAGTTTTCGAGGGCATGCATCCGCGAAGGATGCACAAACCACCCAATTCTTCNGCATCATCAACCACAGCCACCTTGGCACCCAATTCATTTGCCGTTCTCGCCGCCGCATAACCGGCGCTACCACCGCCAATGACGATAAAATCGTAGGTCTCGCATACATTCATAAGGCAGANTGCTTTCTACTTGGGTTTCTTTTTTTTGTCCAACCTATGTACTCACCTTTTATCAAACCTCTTGCTCTTCGAATGATCCGAAAGATGCTCGCAGCCGACCTCTTCGATCGACTTGAGGTTCTCCCCTTCCACTTGACTTGAAGGGCATTTTGTAAATCGTTCCGAGGAAACTCCGATTTTATTTGATAAAGTCACTAAATTAATAATGATTGAATATTCCCCATGATCAGACTTCAAGAATATCAACCTGGTGACGTAGTGTTACCCGCCGGCGAGCTTGGCAAGGGCTTCTGCATTTTGGAAAGCGGTGTCCTGGAAGTCGTCCGAGACAGCAAAGTCCTTAGCGAAATCGACATGAAAGGCTCGATCTTTGGAGAACTNAGCGAAATCCTCGGGCTTAAAAGGGACGCCAACATCATAGCCAAAACTGAGGCTAAGGTTAGGCATGTCGAAGAAAGCGTCGCCGACATCGTTCGAAAAAATCCCAAGGTTGCCATCAAACTGATCAAGACTCTTGGAAGGAGACTTTATCGGATGAACCGGATCGCCGCCAAGGAGATTGAGGACAAGGACACGCATAACATTTCCAACACCCTCGGTGTCACCGTTCTNGTGGTCGANGACAAACCTAACATCATCAGGCAACTGTCCGATATTTTCCAAAGGAGCGAATGGGTCGTTAAAAGCGCCTCGGATGAAGCCTCCGCTCTTCGCGCCTGCGAAGANTCAANTTTTTCAGCNATTCTCATTAGCATGGCTTTGCCCAATGACACCGCGGTTGATTTGAGAAGAAAACTCAAAACCAATCATAACGTNCTGAATACTCCCGTCATCGGAATGATCGTCAAGGGAGATGAGGTTGCCCAGAAAAAGGCTTTGGATGCAGGTTTTGCGGACTGCGTGACCAAACCCTTTGATGCCAACAAGACCGAAGCGGTCATGTACAAGGTAATGAACCTNGATTCTTCCGCTCGCTATTTCAAGTTCGTGGATGACTACCTTTTCTTCAAACTNCCCCCGGAATTGTCCACCTTTGTCCTCGATGACATCAAGGAAAATATGGACAAGCGAATCCGCAACACGATCAATGAAGGGATTCTCAAACTGATCATTGACGTCTCTTTTCTCGAGGAAGTCGATGAAAACGCAATTGANATTGTGGGTGAGTTCGCAGAGAAAATCGAAGACATGAAGCTTCCCATGCGTGGNGCCATCATCGCAACNGGAGAAGATGCGGATATGTGGAACAACNTGGACGGATGCGAAGAATGGGGGATTTGCGAAGATTTGGATGATGCCAAGGAGCATTTGGCTAAGGACCCTGAGGAATTGGAAGAAGAGTAAGATCCTTACGGATGCTCTGAAGGAGTTTTTGCACTTTCCCTTTGTAGCCAAATTTGCCTAATGCCTCCAGATTCAGGAAAAGTCAGGCAAACTTTTCTCTCGCTTCAAGAATCTCTCAGGGAGCGGCTCGAGGAATCGGACTCCGCTCTGTGCGCNCAAGAGGATGAATGGANTCGGCAGGAAGGTGGCGGTGGCAGAACTTGGGCCTTTCATTCCGGTCGATTTCTGGAAAAAGGAGGAATCAATTTTTCGGACGTNCAGGGGATGCAACTCCCTCCGACCGCAACCCAGAATAGACCGGAGTTANCCGGTGTATCCTTTCATGCAATGGGTGTATCGGTCGTTCTGCACCCTGATAATCCGCACATCCCAACGAGTCATGCCAACATCAGGTACTTTGAGGCGACGCCGCCCGGCAAGGATAAGGTNTGGTGGTTCGGNGGAGGNTTCGATCTGACCCCNTACTATCCTATCCGAGAAGACGTNATNGATTGGCATAAGGCGGCCAAGAAGGCTTGCGACGAATCNGGAGCGGGGCAGTATCTTCGGTTCAAAAAGTGGTGCGATGATTATTTCTACCTTCGCCACCGCCAAGAAACTCGGGGTGTGGGTGGGATTTTTTTNGATGACTATNCTGAAGGAGGATTCGACGCATCCCTCAATTTCGNAATCAATGTGGGGGAAACCTTTGGAGATGCTTATTTCAAAATCTTCAACAAAAGAAAAGATANCTCGTTCAACCAAGATCAAAAGGAATTTCAAAAATACCGGCGAGGGCGCTANGCNGAATTCAACTTGGTTTTTGATCGTGGAACTCATTTTGGTCTNCAATCCGGAGGGAGAACGGAATCCATTCTTATGTCCCTTCCTCCTGAAGCGAATTGGAAATACAATTGGCAACCGGAAGAAGGTTCGAAGGAAAAGGAGCTGTATGACCACTACCTGCAACCGCAAGACTGGTTGGAAATTGAGTGAATGAANGGAAAACTGAAATTTCGNAATGCCCTAGCCGGCAAGAACACGGGACGCCCTCCGCTCTGGGTGATGAGACAGGCGGGACGATACTTGCCCGAATACAAAAAATTGAAGCAAGAATACAGCTTTCTTGAAATGGTAAAGACGCCTGAATTGGCTAAGGAAGTCAGTCTTCAACCTCTCAAGCGCTTTGACTTGGATGCGGTGATTCTCTTCAGTGATATTTTGGTGATTCCGGAAGCGATGGGTCAACCTTATCATTTCCGAGACCAAGGAGGNATTGAAATGGAGTTTTCCCTGAAAGGAAAAGATTGCATTCACAGACTCGAAGCGGAGGGTATCGAAGAGAAGCTATCTTACATGAAGGATGCCCTNCTTTTGATTGAAAGGGACCTAATGGATAAGAAGGCTTTGCTCGGGTTTTGCGGGTCTCCATGGACTCTNGCCTGCTATATGATCCAAGGTGGTTCCGCTGAGGGTTTTCCCAAGGCAGTGGAATGGGCGACNCACCATCCAAAAGCGTTCGAAGCACTCTTGGAAAAAATCTCNTTCGCCCTAAGGCAGCTCATTGAAATGCAGATGCAAGCAGGCGTGGATGCCCTTCAAATCTTTGATAGTTGGCATTCCCTCTGTCCGAAAGAAAAAGCTTGGGATTGGTCTCTCAAGTGGATCAAGGAAATCGTGGAGAACTTATCTGATCCATGCCCTNTGCTNTTGTATGCAAAGTCTTCCAAGGAAAGACTTAAGACTCTCTGCCAAAGCGGTGTATCGGGATTAAGCCTTGATCATGGAATCCATTTGCGGGATGCAAGAAGCATNCTCCCCTGCCCTTTTGTCCTGCAAGGAAACATGGATCCTGCCATCATGGAGACGAACCCGGAACTCGTTCGAGCCGAAACGATGCGAATCCTCGATTCGATGCGGGAGGATTCCGCGCATATTCTAAATCTTGGCCATGGGATCCGTCCCAATGCGAAAATCGAATGTATGGAGGCACTGGTTGAAACAAACTTATCCTACCCTTATTAGCCATTTTCTTANGCTNAGGCGTCCTTTTCCGAACGGGTGCGTGAAAAAGCCTTGTCGGCAAAGCAGATATCCTCAACGGCATCCCTGAAATCGTCGAACCCTTCGATGATTTCAATCTCCATCCTAATGTAGTAAAGGGGAAGGAGAGGTTTGTAATTCTCGGGAATCCGCACGGCATCCTTTTCCGTTGTGACCATTATGTCCGCCCCGGCGTTTTTGGCATGTTTGAACAAAAGATCAAGCTCGTCCGACTGATAACGGTGATGGTCCAGAAACCTTTTTCGGAATCTCAATTCCCCCGACATTCTGTCGATCAGTTCCTCAAACCCCTTTGGCGAGGCAATCCCGCAAAAAACCCCTACAAAGGACTCGTAAAGAAGATTAAGNCCCTGAACCCCATCTCCATTGACTTCCCGAAAGAATTTGGGCTTGTGCACGCAACGAATGATCTCGGCATTTTGATTGTATCTTCGAATGGTCTGCAAAAGTTCGAGATCCGGCTCGATTTCCGATTTGGTAAGGAAGACGTAAGAAGCTCGGGAGAGATGACGAATCGGTTCCCTTAGGATTCCTCGAGGCAAAAGACTTCGGTTGCCGAATGGATTGGTTTGATCCACGAGCAGAAGATTCAGTTGACCCTTAAGCGAGAGATATTGAAATCCATCATCTAGGATAATGACGTTAACACCAAACTTTTTGATCGCAAATCTTCCCGCATTGACTCGGTCCTTGTGTGCGAGAACTACGGCTCCCGGCAAATTACTGGCCAACATGAAGGGCTCGTCGCCGGCTTCGTCCGAATTCAGAAGAATCTCCTTTCCATCACTCACCACTTTGGGTCTGCGTGAGACTTTCCTCCAAAGAAAGCTCGATCCCGAAGAATCGGTTTTGTCGTTCTTGCTTTTGTATCCGCGACTCAAAATTGCGACTTTCTTTCCTTTTTCCATCAGCTCCTTGGCGAACCGTTCGACCACNGGAGTCTTCCCCGTTCCCCCAACGGTCAAATTNCCAACGACGATCACCAAACAATCCAAGGGCTTGTCTCGAAGAAAAAGGCGGTTGGAATAAAGGAAAAGCCTAAGACGAACGATTCCTGAAAACAGAAAGGAAAAGGGACGCAGAAAAAGCCCGAACAGGCGAGCCGACACCGACAAGTCGCGATCATAGATCACGCTTTCCACGAAGCTTTCGAAATCACTCCATTTCTCTTTTATCCACAAGACNTTGGTTGTCGTCACAATCGATTTTTCTAACCAAATCAAGGGTTCTTTCAACCCGAATAAAACGCCGCCCGTCTTTTGCTCTGTTGACTTTGAAGGAGAGAACGATTTGATGACCTCTTTTCCTTTGTCTCACAGATGCAAGTAACCTTGTTAAAGTCCAAGCTCCACCGAGCTACCGTAACTTCCGTCGCCCCCGACTACTCGGGNAGCCTTTCCATTGACTTGGATTTGATGGAGGCAGCGGGCTTCCTTCATCACGAAAAAATTCTCGTCGGGAACATCAGCAACGGTGAACGTTTCGAAACCTATTGCATACCTTCACCGAGAGGGTCTGGTCAGATAGAGCTCAATGGAGCCGCCGCCCACAAAGGAAAACCTGGTGACCTTTTGGTGATCCTGACTTTCGTCTCTCTTAATCCTGAAGAGGCTTCGGTTTGGGANCCCCGCTTGGTGCTTGTAGGTAAGGACAACAAGTCTTATGAGCCGATTCTTTCACAANANAANAATNCATGATCGATTACAAACTGCACATCCCAGGACCCGTAAACGTCTCCCCTGAGGCATACCAAGCTCTCACAANCCCCGTCATGGGACATCGAAGCAGCGACTTCGTTGATCTTTACAACCAATGCCAACCTCTTCTGCAAAAGCTTTTCCAAACGCAGGACCCTGTTTTCCTTTCGACCTCAAGCGCATGGGGGGTAATGGAGGGAGCGGTACGCAACTTAACCCGCAAAAAAACCCTATGTTGCGGATGCGGGGCCTTTTCGGACAAATGGATCGACGTTACGAGCAGGTGNGGGAAAGNAGTCGAGGCGCTACAAGTCGAGTGGGGAAAGCACATTGACCCAAAGGAATTGGATGAGAGGCTAGCCACGGGTGAGTTCGATTTGGTTACCTTGGTCCATAACGAAACCTCCTGTGGAATGATGAATCCACTCGAAGACATTATGAAAGTTTTGGCCAAGTATCCTGAAGTCTTATCCGTGATTGATACCGTNAGTTCATTCTCCGTCGTCCCCATACCCAAAGATCAGTGGGGCATAGACGTCCTGTTGACCGGNTCGCAGAAGGCTCTGGCTCTTCCTCCGGGACTGGCTTTGTTNTCCGTTTCACAACGAGCCTTTGAAAGGGCCAAGGAAATCGAAGCTCGCGGATACTATTTCGATTTCCTTGAGTTCCTTAAAAACCATGAAAAGGGCATGACTCCCAGCACTCCTGTCATTCCCCTGATCCATGGGTTGCTCCATACCCTTGAAACAATTTTCGAAGAAGGCGTGGAAAATCGNTTTTCAAGGCATGCTCAGCTCAACTCTCTGGTTCACCAATGGGTCGAAAAAAACGGATTCGAACTCCTTCCTGAAAAGCGCTANGCATCCAANTCATTGAGTTGCGTCAAAAACAACCTGAATATGGATGTGGGAGGATTCGTAAAGGCATTGCGAGAGGAAAGGAAACTCTCGATTGACGGAGGTTACGGCAAAATCAAAGGACAGACCTTCCGCATCTCCAACATGGGTAATGAAACGGTCGAATCCATCTCTCACTTATTGAGCCAAATGGACGAAATCCTTCCCCGATTTCTCCCCTCCTCCTAGAATTTGCGATTGCTTTGTATCCTGCCTAAACTGCCAAATTATGAAGAAATTAGTCCTTGCCGAAAAGCCAAGCGTTGCTCGTGACCTTGCTCGAGTCCTCGGTAAAGTACCCAAAAAGGAAGACTACTTCGAGAATGACGAATGGATCATTGACAGTGCGGTGGGACATCTGGTCGAGTTGTTTATGCCGGATGACTTCGATAAAAAGCTCAAAGCTTGGAAATTATCCAATCTTCCGATCATTCCTCCGCAATTTCAACTTAAGCCGATTGCTTCAAACAAAAAGAAATTCCAACAACTCAAGAAACAACTCAAAAGAAAAGACGTTGAATGCGTCATAAACGCTTGCGATGCCGGTCGCGAAGGAGAATTGATCTTCACCTACATTTACGAACTTTCCAAATCAAGCATACCAGTGAAACGATTGTGGATGCTCTCCATGACCGACCAGTCCATCAAGGAAGCGTTTCAACAACTCCGTTCAGGTAGTGAATTGCAGGCACTTCAGGATGCCGCAAGGTGTCGCTCGGAATCGGACTGGTTGGTGGGAATAAACGGAACCCGAGCCGTTACCATCAAAAGGAGCAAATCGAGGGCACGACAAGTTTCCACAGTTGGACGGGTTCAGACTCCCACCCTCTCTCTGGTGATCGACAGGGAATTGGAAATACGCAATTTCATTCCCAAGACCTTTCACAAAATTACAGCCAAATTTCAAATATCCGAAGGTTCGTACGTCGGAACCTTCCAAAAGCCAAATTTCAAAAAAGTAGATGCGAACAAACATGATCGCGTAGACCGTATTTGGGAAAAGGATTCCGCGGAGGTCATTATGGAGGAATTGCAGAATTCGGAGATAGCGGATGTTTCCGAAGTCAAAAAGCGGTCTCCACAAGCACCTGGAAGGCTCTACGACTTGACCACTCTTCAACGAGAAGCAAACCGGCTTCACCATTTTCCAGCCAGCAGAACGCTTCAATTGGCTCAATCACTCTACGAAAGGCATAAGGTCATCACCTATCCCCGAACTGACTCCAAGGCTCTGCCCGAGGATTACGGCCCCACCTGTACGGAACTCTTGGGTGTCTTACCGAACGAACTCTCTCCTTTCGGGAAGAAAGTTTTGGAANAGGGTTGGGTAGACGAGAAAAACAAGCGAATTTTCAACAACAAACAAATCAGTGACCACTTTGCGATTATCCCCACTAATAAAACTNCNGCCTCCCTCGATGCCAACGAATGGAAAATCTATAACCTGATCGCCAAGCGTTTCCTCTCGGTTTTTTATCCACCTGCTCAATGGGACGTCACCACCAGAACCAGCGCAGTTGGAAAGCACTCCTTTAAAACCGAAGGACGGGTCTTGGTTGAGCCATCCTGGTTGGCCATATACGGTAAGGACAACCAACCGTCCGACAGTCTTCCTCCCTTGACCGAGACGGATCAAAACAATGCCGNCTTGTTGGAATGCAAAATGGAAACGGATGACACCAAACCTCCTCCCAGATATTCAGAAGCCACTTTGCTTTCGGCGATNGAGGGAGCTGGCAAATTGGTGGATGACGAGGAGTTGGCGGAAGCTCTCAAGGAAAAGGGTCTTGGAACACCGGCAACTCGAGCGGCGACCATTGAACATCTGATCAAGGAAAAATACGTCAGAAGAGAAGGAACGCAACTGCATCCGACCATCAAGGCGGAGGATTTGTTCGATTTCCTTCACGCCACGGGAGCCGAAGTTCTTACTAGCCCCGCTATGACGGGAGAGTGGGAATACAAACTTAGAAAAATCGAAGATGGAGAAATGACCCGTGACGAATTCATGACGGAAATTTCCAAAGTCACCGAAGACTTCGTTGCCAGAACCACGGGATTCACTGAATCTGCGGAAAACCTAAAGGAAACCGAATTGGTCTCACCCTTGAACGGAGAGCCCATCTATGAGGGCTTGAGTTTTTACCAAAACCTTTCCGGNGAATTTAAGATTTCAAAAAGCATCGCTGGAAGAAGGTTGGAAGTGGATGAAGTTTCCACCTTNCTCAAAGATAAGAGAGTCGGTCCTCTCGACGACTTCATTGCCAAAACCGGTCGAAAATTTTCAGCCATGCTTCAATTGGAGGAAGANCTNAAAGTGAGTTTTGTCTTTAACAACAANGAGGAGCANGAATCGGAGGAAAATGACCAGATGAAAGACTCTCNGGTGGTCGCTGCTTGCCCGATGTGCTCGGGGGACGTCAAGCAGACGGAAATTTCCTACATTTGCATCGATCACAAAAAGGTTTCCNAGGGTACCTGCAGCTTCCGTGTCACCCGTAAGTTGCTGGATAGGGACATTCCTCTTGATGAATTCGTCAAGCTGGTTAAGGAAAAAAAGACCAGCCTACTCAAAGGCTTCGTATCTAGGCGTACCAAACGTCCATTNGACGCNAANCTTATCCTCAAAGACAACGGTGGAATAGGATTCGAATTCCCCCCAAGGAAAAAAAAGTCGGCCTAACTCAAGGGTATGCCCGTTTATCAATACCAAATTCTCAATGGGAAAACTCCTCCCGAAATCATTGAAATCGAGGAAAGGAGTGACGCGTCNCCTTCCACTATCCATCCAATTACAAAAGAGCCAATCAAACGGATCATTGGCTCCCCTTCCCTCGTTCTCAAGCATTCTTCCCAGAAGGAAAAAGNTTCTCTTTCCAAAGAAAATCTCGAAAGACACGGGTTTTTAAGATATGAAAGNAATGCATCCGGAGATGGATATGAACGTACAGCTGGCAAATCAGGCCCATCTTCCGTAAAACCATAACCGATTCACATGTCCAAAGAAAGTTCTAGATCCAGAAAGCCAAATTGGCTCAGAGCTAAGCTTCCTTCGGGACCAGCCTATGGAGAAGTGCGGGAAATAGTTGACGACAACCAGTTGCATACCGTTTGTCAAAGCGCTCAATGCCCGAACATGGGGGAGTGTTGGTCAAGAGGCACTGCCACTCTTATGATTTTGGGGAACGTCTGCACGAGGGCTTGCACCTTTTGCGCCGTACAAACGGGAAAACCTACCGAACTGGATTTGTCGGAACCCCCTCGAGTCGCAGACGCCGTTGCAAAAATGGGACTTCGGCACTGTGTTCTCACATCGGTCGCTCGTGACGACTTGAAGGATGGAGGAGCCAAGGTTTGGGCCGCGACCATCCGGGCTGTGCGATACCGCAACCCTTCGACTGCCATCGAAGTGCTGGTTCCCGATTTCAAGGGAAACTTTGAAAATCTTGACCTCGTGCTTGATGCGAATCCTGATATTTTCAACCACAACTTGGAAACGGTCGAAAGGTTGCAAAGGCCCATNCGAAAAACAGCCAGCTATCAAAGAAGTCTGGACGTCCTTGCTCATTCGAAGAATCGTGGCTTCCGCATCAAGTCCGGAATCATGTTGGGATTGGGCGAAAAGCAGGAGGAGATCCGCCAAGCCATTAGCGATTTGGCTAGAATCGGTCTCGACATCCTTACCTTAGGACAATACCTGCAACCAAGTTCAAAGTACGCGCCAATTGACCGCTGGGCCACTCCTGAAGAATTTGCCCAATGGAAAAAGGAAGCTCATGACATGGGCGTCGAAGTCGTTGAATCCGGACCTTTGGTTCGCTCCTCCTATCANGCAGAAGAACAATCCGCNAGGTTTGCCTCAGACAAGCGAGTTTCCGCCTGAAATCCGCCTTATTGCTTTCACTCTTGCCTGATTTTCCAGACTCGGCCNTCGGTTCTGATAACCAGTCCGTTTGGAACGGCAATTGGGCTGGCCAAGGTTCTCTCCTGCAAGTCATTTTCAGCAACTAACCGGTACTGGGATCGGGCATTGAAAACGAAGGTCTTACCTTCCTCATCGGTCAGGTAAATTCTTCCACCCGCAAAAAGAAGGGAACCCGAACAACTGCCTGCAACTCTTTCCATCCATTTTAGTTCACCGGTCTTGGCGCTCAGACAACTTACCACACCGTGATCCGCAGCCATGAAGAACAATAAGCCATCCTCTCTTGTCCGCACCAGCAAAGGCGATGAATTGCGGTGCGCCGACTTGCTCGTTTTCCATGCGACGTGCGTCTTCGTTACGTCTCCCGTTCCATTGACCTTGATCGCGTAGGTTGATGGCCGATCATAGCCACTNCTGACAAAGACCATNCCATCGCCATAAACGGGCCGAGGAACGACGGAGTAACCGCCTGGGTACTTNGNTTTCCAAATTTGCCTTCCCTCTAGATCATAGGCAAAAACGTAATCGCTCGCGGGACTTACAATTTGAACCCGATCCTCGGATTCGATTACCAAGGGAGTGCAGAATGAAAAATTTTTCTTGGCTTGGCTATCTCGATTGGCTTTCCATCGGATCTCCCCCGTATTCTTTTCAAGGGCATAGAGACATGGGTTGGAGTATCCGTCGGCGCTAAAAATCAACAATTCTCCATGCACAACCGGCGAACTCCCGCCTCCGTGAACGGGGCTGTAGTCGTACCTTTTCTTCCAGAGAACCTCTCCATTCAAAGACAGACATGCAGTCCCAAGATTCCCGAAATGAACATATATTCTTTTGCCATCAAAACAAGGAGTTGGACTTGCGTGGCTATTCTTCCTGTGAATCTGAGGGGATTCGCGGTACTTGAAAAGCGGACGAACCCAGTTTCTTCTGCCGCTCCCAAGATCCAGGGAAAGAACCTCAAGAGAAAGCTCCCCTTCTTCTTCCAAAGCATTAGTCAAGATGAGGGAATTCGAATCTTTGATCCAAATAGGCGACGACCATGCCTTCCCGGGTAACTCGGTTTTCCAATGAATGGATTCTGAGACAGACCAACGGACGGGAAAATCTGAACCTTCGTAATGCCCCTGCCCCGAAGGTCCTCGAAATTGAGTTTTGCCCTGAATGGATAGAAAATCCATTGCACCATCTGGTTTTGAATAAACTTTCATTTCCGAAACCGGAAACAGAACTAAGCAGAGTACCGAAAAAAGGATATGCATACCTACACTAATGGGGTTACAATGTTAAAAGATCGACTTCAAAAAGAGTATGAGCCCCATAAAGAACTACCTAATTGAAGTCGCCAAAAGAAAAGGCGCTTCCGATTGGAAGCGCCTTTTCAAAAACAGTAAGAAAGGAATCTTACATCATCCCATGATCGTGGTCATGTCCGCCAGCAGCGGGTTTTTCCTCTTCGGGGATGTCCGTAATCATGCAATCAGTGGTCAACAGAAGACCTGCGACTGAGCCTGCGTTTTGCAACGCAGTACGAGTCACCTTAGTGGGATCAACGACGCCAGCCTTAATCAGATCTTCGTGGGTGTCGGTTGCAACGTTATAGCCCATCGTGCCTTTGGACTTGAGGACTTGCTGAACGACAAGGGAACCTTCAACTCCAGCATTGTCGCAAAGCTTGCGCAAAGGAGACTCAATGGCTCTTCGAACGATGGATGCTCCAATTGCTTCATCACCCTCCAAGTTGGTGGCGGCTTTTTCAACCGCGTTGGCGGCGCGAAGCAAGGCAACACCACCGCCTGGAAGAATTCCTTCTTCAACCGCGGCGCGGGTAGCATGCAAGGCGTCTTCCACGCGGGCTTTCTTTTCCTTCATTTCAGGTTCGGTAGCAGCCCCTACGTTAATCACTGCAACACCACCGGCAAGCTTCGCAAGACGCTCTTGGAGCTTTTCGCGATCGTAATCGGAGGTGGTTTCGTCGATTTGACGACGGATTTGCTTAACGCGTCCCTGAATATCCGAAGCTTTACCGGAACCTTCGACAATCACGGTATTCTCCTTGTCCACGGAAATTCGCTTCGCTTTACCAAGGTCGGCAAGCTGAACGTTTTCAAGCTTGATCCCGAGATCCTCGGTCAAGCAACGACCTCCCGTGAGGATGGCGATGTCCCGAAGCATTTCCTTCCGGCGATCTCCAAAACCAGGAGCCTTGACGGCAACCGCATTTAAGGTTCCACGCAATTTGTTGACAACCAATGCGGCAAGAGCTTCCCCTTCGACGTCTTCAGCGATGATGAGAAGAGGCTTGCCTTGCTTGGAAACGAGTTGAAGCAAAGGCAACAGATCGTTCAAGGCAGTGATTTTCTTTTCGTGGATCAAGATGAAGCAATCATCAAGTACCGCTTCCATCGTGTCGTTATTGGTGCAGAAATAAGGACTGAGGTAACCCTTGTCGAACTGCATACCTTCCACCACGTCGAGTGTGGTTTCGATGCTCTTGGCTTCTTCTACGGTTATGGTTCCATCCTTGCCGACCTTATCCATTGCATCGGCGATGATTTCCCCAATTTCTCCGTCCCAGTTGGCGGAAACGGTCGCGACTTGGCGAACTTCCTCGCGATCGGAGACCTTTTTGCTGTCGCGAAGTAACTTTGCAACTCCGGACTCAACTGCCTTGTCGATTCCACGCTTTAAGTAAACGGGATTTGCACCTGCAGCTACGTTTTTCAAGCCTTCACGATATACACTTGCGGCCAAAACGGTTGCCGTGGTAGTGCCGTCTCCTGCAAGATCCGAAGTTTTCGATGCAACTTCGCGAACCATTTGAGCACCCATATTTTCATAGGGATCCTGTAATTCAATCTCTTTGGCGACGGTCACACCGTCCTTGGTCACCGTTGGTGAACCGAATTTTTTGTCGATAAGAACATTCCGGCCTTTAGGTCCAAGGGTCACGCTTACCGCATCGGAAAGTGTGGTTACACCCTTGAGAACTTTTTTACGGGCCGCTTCGTCGAATAATATTTGCTTAGCCATTTCTATAATTTCTTGTGTTGTTTATGATTATGAGGCGAGACAGCCTTATCCGATGACCCCGAGAATATCATCTTCACGGACGAGTTGGTATTCAACGTCGTCGAGCTTGACCTCGGTTCCACCGTATTTGCTTATTAGTACTTTGTCTCCCTTCTTGACCTGAAAGGGAATGGCTTTGCCATCCTCGTCTTTCTTACCTGTGCCAAGAGCGACTACTTCAGCTTCTTGTGGCTTTTCCTTTGCAGAGTCGGGTATGATGATACCGCCTTTTACTTGCTCGTCTTCATCGACGTGCTTGACCAAGACGCGATCTCCCAACGGAGTTATTTTTGGTTTGCTCATATTCCTTTAGTTTTGGGTTTATTTAGATTTGAGGTTAGGGAAGCCCTAGAGAAGGCTTCTTTTAAAATTCATTTCGATTCCTTTTCTTCGTCGACCACCTCAAAGTCAGCGTCGACGATATCTTCTTCTTTTTTCTTGGAATCGTCATCGGAGGCGGAATCGTCTCCTGCAGAGGACTGTTCGGAGCCACCGCCGGGCATTGGGTCAGATCCTGCTCCAGCATTCTTCATTGCCTCTTGGCCAAGTTCCTCAAAGCTTTTTTGCAGGGAATCCTTAGCGTCCTTAAGTTCGTCCAAGGTAACGTCAGTTTTTTCGAGGATCTTTTTGGTGTCCGAAAGCAAAGCATCCACTTTTGATTTGAGTTCCTCGGGCGCCTTATCGCCTAAATCAGACAATTGTTTTTCACATTGGTAAACCATCGAATCCAATTCGTTACGAACGAGCACCTGCTCCTTGCGTTCCTTGTCTTGATCTGCGTATTTTTCAGCTTCCTTGCGGAGGCGATCGACTTCAGCCTCATCCATACTGGAAGAACCGGAAATTGTGATCTTCTGATCCTTGCCCGTACCTTGATCTTTCGCGGTGACGTTGAGAATGCCGTTGGCATCAATGTCAAAGGTAACTTCAATCTGCGGAGTTCCACGAGGCGCGGGGGCAATGCCGTCTAGCTTGAAGGTACCCAATATTTTATTATCTTGAGACATCGAACGCTCGCCTTGAAGAACCACAATGTCCACCGCAGGTTGGTTATCGGCGGCAGTTGAAAAGACTTGCGATTTCTTAGTCGGGATCGTGGTATTACGATCGATCATCGAGGTCGAGACACCACCCGCCGTTTCAATGCCCAAAGTCAACGGGGTAACGTCCAAAAGCAAGACGTCATTAACGTCACCCTGTAATACGGCACCCTGTACCGCAGCTCCAATCGCAACCACTTCATCTGGATTCACGCCCTGATGAGCATCCTTCCCGCCCAACTCTTTGGCCAATTCGATGATTTTAGGACTTCTGGTCATTCCACCCACGAGAACAAGGTTATTTACCTCCCCAATGCTCATTCCGGAATCTTTCAAGCAAGCTTCGAAAGGGGATATCGTTCGCTCATACAAATTATCGCAAATCTGTTCCAATTTGGAACGGGAAAGCGTAACGTTCAAATGCTTTGGCCCTGATGCGTCAGCCGTAATGAAAGGCAAGTTGATTTCTGTGGATTGCGATGAGGACAAGGCCATTTTGGCTTTTTCAGCCTCTTCCTTCAACCTTTGCATCGCCATGGGGTCACCCGTCAGATCGATTCCTTGGTCGTTTTTGAATTCCTCGATCAACCAATTGATAATTTGCTGATCCCAATTGTCGCCACCCAACTGGGTATCACCATTGGTCGCCTTCACTTCGAAAACACCTTCGGCAATTTCCAAAACGCTTATGTCAAACGTACCACCGCCCAAATCGTATACCGCAATGGTCTCTTCGCCCTTTTTGTCCAAACCATAAGCAAGAGATGCTGCGGTAGGTTCGTTAATGATTCGAAGCACTTCCAAGCCTGCGATGGCGCCTGCGTCTTTGGTGGCACGACGCTGATCATCATTAAAGTAAGCTGGCACGGTGATAACGGCCTGAGTAACCGGTTCTCCAAGATAAGCCTCGGCATCCGCCTTAAGTTTGCCAAGAATCATCGAGGAAATTTGCTCGGGCATGAAANTTTCAGTCTTCCCGTCAATCTCACATTCGATNACTGCCGCTCCGTTCTTACCTTCAACAACTTTGTATGGCAGGTTAGCGACCTCGTCCTTAATTTCGGTGTATTTACGCCCAATGAGACGCTTGGCCGAAAAGATTGTATTGGCAGGATTGGTTACCGCCTGGCGCTTGGCCGCCTGACCAACCAATCGCTCACCGTTTTTGCTGAAAGCAACAATGGAGGGAGTCGTCCGGTTTCCCTCGGAATTAGCGATTACCTGAGGCTCGCCGCCTTCCATGACTGCCATACATGAATTACTGGTACCTAAATCTATTCCAATTATTTTGCTCACATATGGTATAGTGCAAATCTTGCGCCCACCCTGTTTTTTTTCCTAAGCATCTATTAATAAGAACTTTAGGGAAATAGAGCTTTGAAAAAAAGGAACTCTGAACCAAAAATCGAGTCACACTGTCACTCTTATGTCACAGTGATCGTGACGTCACGGTGAATTCTCAGGGTCATCATTAGGCAGATTTCCAGAATCAAGTTCGTCAAGAATTTCCATAACCCTATTACCTCTCTCGATCCCAAGATCTCGAACGAATTGCAAACGAGGAGAATATTTCAGGATTACCTGCTTGGAAACTACCTTACGAATTTCACCGGCATGCTTCCGGAAAAAAAGTTGGGCTTCCCTCGCATGCAACTCTTCGCCCAAGACAGAATATCCAACAGAGGCATTCCTCAAATCAGCAGAGACGTCAACGGAAGTTATGGTCCATCTGACGCTTTCCGAACGATACCTTGTGCTTAGGTAGGTCCCAATTTCGCGCTTGATCAGCTCATTGACTCGAGCAAGCCTCAAACTCATCGCTTTAAGCTAGAGGGAAGGTCGAGTTTTTTCCAACTCGAATGTCTCGATGACGTCTCCTTCTTCGTACCCATCGAAAGAATCCAACCGGATTCCGCATTCGAATCCCGCTTTCACTTCCATTACGTCATCTTTGAATCTTTTGAGAGTATCGATTTTACCTTCGGCCAAAACTTCTCCACCTCGAACGAGACGAGCTCCCTTGTTACGACCAATGGAACCTTCCATGACCATGGAACCGGCAACCGTGCGCCCTTTGCTGACGCGAAATACCTGACGAACTTCCGCTCGACCAGTTTTCTTTTCGACGGTTTCGGCTTCAAGTAAATCGGCCATATTATCCTTAACCAAATCAATAATCTCGTAGATTATGTTATTTTGGAAAACTCGAACCCCAAGGTGTTTCGCCTCACCCATTACGCCATTCTCCAACTTGACGTTGAAACCTACTACGTCCGCGCCGGAAGTGTTTGCCATCTTAACGTCATTTTTGGTGATTTGGCCAATTTCTCCCTTCAACACCTCAAGAAAAACCTTTTCACTTTGAATTAATTCCAAGGATCCTGCCAATGCCTCAAGGGAACCGCAAACGTCGGCTTTGAGAATCACCTTATAAGTCGTGGCCTTGCTTTTCGAAATTGCCGCGAAAAGCGCATCCACTCCAGCAGAATCACTTTCCGGTTCCTCGGGTTCCGTCAGTTCGGTGGAACTTACTTTTGATTGGTGCTCGAAATCTTCCGCCAACTTTCTGGCTTCTCGCTCGTTTTTTGTTCGTTTGAAAACCGCTCCGGCATCGGGAACGTCGGACCATCCGAGCAAATTGACCGGTGTACTTGGTGGAGCGGATTTGATTTGATTACCCTGATCATCGATCATTGCCTTGACCTTACAGAAGACTGAACCGCAATGGATGGCGTCACCCACTTTTAAAGTGCCTTTTTGCACGATCACAGTGGCAGTAGGTCCTCTTCCGACTTCCATTCGAGCTTCCACCACAATGCCCTCTGCAACTGCTTCCGGGTTGGCCTTAAGTTCCATAAGCTCTGCCTGCAAAAGGATCATATCGAGCAGTTCTTCGACGTTTTCTCCCTTCAAGGCGGAGATTGGAACAGTTACGACATCCCCTCCCCAATCTTCGGAAGGTATCGACCTTTCTTGCATTTGAGTCTTCACCTTATCGGCATCCGCTCCCTTGACGTCCATTTTGTTGATCCCAACCAACAAGGCCCCTTGAGCGCGTTGGGCAAACTTAAGAGCCTCATCGGTCTGAGGCATAAAACCATCATCGGCTGCCACCACAAGTACGGAAACATCCGTTAGGTTCGCTCCCCTCTCTCTAATTTTAGAAAAGGCAGCATGGCCCGGTGTATCCAAAAACGTAATCTTTTGACCATTATGTTGGATTTGATAAGCCCCTACGTGCTGTGTGATGCCACCGGCTTCACCAGCTACGACGTTGGCCTTTCGAATAGTATCCAAAAGCGTTGTTTTACCATGGTCGACGTGACCTAAAATGCAAACAACGGGCGGACGTGGCTCGAGGAATCTCTCATCATTCTCATCGACCACCTCCTTTTTCTTTTCCAAATTTGCTTCGGACTTAGTACCCCGATGACGGATTTCCAGATCGAAACCCTTGAGTTTTGCAACTTTCCGAGCAACTTCCTCTTCGATCGCTTGGTTCATCGATGCGAAAATACCCATCTCCATCAATTCGGAAATCAACTGAAAGGGCTTGAGGCCAATTAGATTTGCAAAATCACGAACCACGATCGGGGGCTTGACGATGATGAGATTGCCCTCAACCTTACCCTTGTCATCATCCGAAAGTTCTTCTCCTTGGCTCGAAGCAGGAACCGGTGGTGTTCCTGCCCTGCCGGCGGTTTGCGGCGGGGGAGGAGCAGAAGCTCGTTTGGCCGCAGGAGGAGGTGGGACTGACGCTGATTTTGAAGAAGGCTCCGGTGCAACGGGCTCTTCACCCTCAAGAATTTCGCCCTTCTCTTCCTTTTCGGCTTCTTCTCGCTCAACCCGCTCCCTCTCCAAATCCTCTTTGCTCTTTACGAGTGGAATGGATTGGGAAGTACTCTGAGAGTCAGAATCACCCACCTTTTCCGTTTGTGGTGCCTCCGAAACAGTTACCTTTTCGCTGACTTCTTCGACAGCGGGTTCGTCTCCTTCAGCCGAAAACTCTTCGATTAAAGATTGGGCCGTTATGTTATCAATCGATGAGGAAGCGCTCTTCAGATCGTATCCGCGCTCAACCAAGATTTCCAAGACCTCCTTGCTGGTTTTCTTAATTTCCTTGGCTATGGCATGGACTCGTACACTCATTGGTCAAAGATCGTTTAAAAACGAATTAAGCGTCTTGGGTTTGCGTTTCTTCATCGGAAGATGAACCGACGGCAACTTTCTCCAGGATCGAATCCGCTACCTCGTTCTCAAAGCCCAAACCCACCAAATCCGAGGCGGTTACCCCTTCAAAAGCCTCGGGACTGACAAGTCCGAAGGCAACGAGACGATCCGCAACCTCGAATTCAATGCCAACGGAGGTCAACGCCTCGGCCGCCTTGGCCTTACGCTCATCAAAACCAACTTCTTTGACCACAACCTTGCCTATGTCCAACTTCCATCCAAGCAATCGCGAGGTCAAACGCGCATTTATGCCTTTGCGCCCTATGGCCACCGAAAGGTCATCCTCGACAACTTCGAAATACATACGACGCTTGTCTCTATCCAAGTTTACGTTTTGAGGAACGGCCGGCTTCAGAGCCTCAGCCAATTGCTCGACGGGATCCTCAAACCATCGAACGATATCGACTTTCTCGCCATTCATTTCCCGGACGATGCTTTTGACTCGAGCTCCACGGGCTCCAACACAGGCTCCGACAGGATCTACCTTTGGGTCCGTACTTTTGACACAAACCTTGGTTCGATATCCGGGTTCTCTGGCCATTGCGGCAAGAGTCACCGTTCCATCAGCGATCTCTGCAACCTCCATTTCGAAAAGTTTCCGAACAAAATTGAGGCTCGAACGGCTGAGAATCAGCTCGGGACCACGCCCTTGCTGCTCCAACTTATTGAGAAGGCAACGAATACGCTCGCCAGGCACCCAATCTTCACCGGGCACCCTCTCGCGCCAGGGAAGTAGAGCTTCGGCTTTTCCGACCTCAACGATTAAGTCTCCCCTCTCCTTACGCCGAACAATGCCAGTTACCAGGCTACCGACCTGATCACGAAACTCGTCGTAAATATGCTCTTTTTCGAATTGTCTGAGCCTTTGCTTGATCGCCTGTTCCGCAGTTTTCGCAGCAATTCTACCGAGATAGGATGGGTCAAGTTCACGTTCCACAACATCACCCACTTGCGGCTTTTCAGCGTACAAGCGAGCCTTATCCAAATGGATCTCGCGGGAAGTATCGGAAACCGACTCCACCACCTCCAGTTGAGTCCATGCCTGCATGGCCCCATTTTTGGGGTCAATCTCAACCCGGACGTCTCCCGATCCGTTGACTCCTCTCTCCGCAGCAGCCTTGACGGCGCTTTCAATCGTGGCGATCATGTCCTCTCGGCTGATGCCCTTTTCTTTCTCCATATATTCTAGAACTGCGAGAATTTCGCTACTCATGACTTCTATGTATTTTTGGGTTTCGGAAAATAGGAATAAAAAAGGCGAGCAATGCCCGCCCCTTTCAGGATTAGACTGTAAAGATTCAAATCATAGAGATTTGCCCAAGAATTGTCAATGAATACCTACCCTAGGTTTTTCAGCGTTGCAGACTTATGCGAATCGCTTATGGATGCTTTTCCTTCATGAATAAGATACACTTCACCACCCTACCCGGAGATGGCATCGGACCGGAGGTAATGACGGTCTGCCTGAATGTTTTGAAAGCCCTGGGCGAAAGAAAGAATTTTGAGATCCTTTCAAGTTCCCACGACGTCGGAGGCATTGGGATCGACAATCACGGAACCGCTCTCCCTGAGTCCACCTTGGAAGCTTGCCGGAAAGCGGATGCAATCCTTTTCGGTTCGGTGGGAGGTCCCAGATGGGAAAACCTTCCGCCCAAGGAACAACCCGAACGGGCCGCCTT
The DNA here is from genome assembly GCA_002692605.1 of Opitutia bacterium. Taxonomy (GTDB): domain Bacteria; phylum Verrucomicrobiota; class Verrucomicrobiia; order Opitutales; family Seribacteraceae; genus Seribacter. The sequence continues at coordinate 2,972 of NZLE01000044.1, read as the reverse complement.
GCTGCCTCTGCGCAAGGAGTTCGAACTCTTCGCCAACCTTCGCCCTGGCAATTTGTACTCCGAACTCGCTGATCTTTCCCCTTTGCGAAGTGAAACCGTGGCACGCGGAATTGACGTACTTTGCGTACGAGAATTGACCGGCGGCATTTATTTCGGTCAGCCTAAAAGCACCCAAGTTCTTGAAAATGGTGAAGAACAAGCTATTGATACCATGGTTTATAGAACCGGGGAAATCGAACGGATTGCTGAGATCGCGGTTCGGGCAGCGGCCCTAAGGAATGGGAGGATTTGCTCGGTCGACAAAGCCAACGTACTCGAAACCTCCGTTCTCTGGCGAAAGATCGTTAGCCAGTCCGTAGCTCGGCTTGATTCCTCCATCGAACTCTCCCACATGTACGTGGACAACGCGGCGATGCAATTGGTTCGGGATCCCAATCAGTTTGACGTTATGGTAACGGAAAACATGTTTGGAGACATTCTCTCGGATGAACTTGCAGTGATTTGCGGCTCGCTGGGAATGCTCGCCTCTGCCAGCTTGGGGACCCCAAAAAACAGTCTCGGATTTCCCTTCGGGCTTTACGAACCCGCCGGAGGCACTGCTCCCGACATCGCTGGAAAAGGTTTGGCCAACCCTTGTGCTCAAGTGCTGAGCGCGGCACTCATGCTCCGGTACAGTTTTGGAATGGAAGAAGCCGCTTCATCCATCGAAAATGCAGTTAAGGAAAGCATAAGATCCGGTTTGCGAACCGGAGACATCGCTCAGGGCGGGAATACCGTCGGAACCGAGGAAATGGGTCAGGCGATCATCGACCGCCTTTCTTAATGGTTCGCCAAATTCGAACTTTCACTCTATCGTTTGATCCATGAAGGCAGAGGATATCCGACAATCCTTTCTTGACTTCTTCAAGTCCAAGGAGCATCAGATCGTGCCTTCCGCTCCGCTTCTGCCCGAATCTCCGAACCTTCTTTTCACGAATGCGGGGATGAATCAATTCGTACCTTTTTTTCTCGGGGATCAAATGGCTCCTTTCAACCGAGCTACGGACACCCAGAAATGCATCCGAGCCGGAGGCAAGCACAACGACCTCGAAGACGTTGGATTCGACACTTACCACCATACCTTTTTCGAAATGCTCGGCAATTGGTCTTTTGGGAACTACTTCAAAAAGGAAGCCATCGAATGGGCTTGGGAGCTTTTGGTCGACAGATGGAACTTTCCAGCCAATCGTCTTTACGCAACCGTATACAAGCCCGAAGCGGGTGACCCGGCTGAGTTCGATCAGGAAGCCCACATCCTCTGGACGAGGATTTTCGAATCCGCAGGACTCGATCCGGAAATCCATGTCGTGAGCGGAGGCAAAAAGGACAATTTCTGGATGATGGGAGAAACGGGCCCCTGCGGCCCCTGTAGCGAGCTCCATCTCGACTTGACGCCCGAGGGAAACTCCAAGGGCGAACTAGTGAACGCAGACTCCCATCTTTGCATCGAAATTTGGAACCTCGTTTTCATTCAATTCAACGCCGACCGGGATGGGAACTTCAGCCCCCTTGCCGCTCAACACGTCGATACGGGAATGGGGTTCGAACGGGTTGCCGCCGTTTTACAGGCGACTCAAGGTTTTACCGATTTCTCAAAGCCGACCTCCAATTACGACACCGACGTTTTTTTTCCAATCTTCGAAAAACTGAGCGAACTTTCCGGCAAATCGTATGAATCCACTCTCCCCTCGGAAGGCAAACCTGCCAATGAGCAGGAGGAAACGGACGTTGCCTTTCGAGTCATCGGCGATCACTTGCGGGCTCTCTGTTTTTCGATCGCAGACGGAATTCTTCCAGGAAACAGTGATCGAAACTACGTTCTCAGGCGAATTCTTCGCCGAGGCATTCGTTACGGTCGAACTCTTGGTTTCAAAAAGCCTTTCTTTCACCTGCTTGCCCCCACCCTCATTGATCAAATGCATCCCTTTTTCCCGGAGCTTAAGCAAAGAGAGGATTTGATCATGAAAACCCTTCAATCCGAAGAGGAATCCTTCAACAACACCCTTGATCGCGGAATTGAACTCTTTAATCGGGAAGTCAAAGGTTTGCATCCGGGAGGTCAGTTGTCCGGTTCCTTTGCATTCAAATTGTATGACACCTACGGATTCCCACTTGACCTTACCGAGCTCATGGCAAGGGAATCGGGCTTTTCCGTTGAAGTGGAAACTTTCGAAAAGGAAATGGATGCCCAACGCAAAAGAGCCCGACAAGCCCACAAATCAGTCGACATTGTGGTATCCGAATCGGCTGATGGCTCTCAAACAACCAAATTCGTTGGCCACGAACTGAGTAACCTGAACGACTTTTCGGTCCCTGTGCTCGATACCATAACTCAAGATGAAGTGACTTATCTGGTTTTTTCAGAATCTCCCTTTTATGCGGAGATGGGCGGGCAGGTTGGTGACTCCGGTACGGTCTTCGTAAACGAAAAAACTCATCGCGTGACCAATGTGATGAAGGATGCTTCCGGTCGATTCCTACATGCGCTCCAATCCGGGCCCCAAAGTCCAATTGTCGCCGAACAGAGTGCCGTGCTTAACGTCGATTTGGGCAGAAGAATGGCCATTCAGCGCCATCACACTGCCACGCATATCCTTCATTGGGCCTTGCGGGATGTTCTCGGAGATCACATTAGACAAGCCGGCTCTTTGGTCGAAGCCGATCGCTTGCGCTTTGACTTCTCTCATTTCGAGGGAATCAAAAGTGAGCAACTCGCTGAAATAGAACGCATTGCGAACCAAAAAATTCTTCTAAACGACTCTGTCGAAGCCTATGAAATACCATTCACCCAAAAGCCCGAGGAAGTCATCGCTTTCTTCGGGGATAAGTATGGAGAATTCGTTCGGGTGGTTAACTTGGGCGGATGGAGTCAGGAACTTTGTGGAGGAACTCACGTTTCCTCGGCGGGAGAAATCGGTTCTCTTCGTATCATC
>NZLE01000043.1 GCA_002692605.1 Opitutia bacterium | reverse complement strand
CCTTAGGATGGGGACGGCGGGTCACTTGGAATGGTGAAATTATCAGATTGAGGTTGCTTGCGAAGAAAAGGGAAATAGAGATTTAACCAACAATGCCTCAGTTCTCAATCATAACTTCTGCGTTTCTTGCGTCTCTAATTGTGGGGGGCTGCTCGGATTCTCATCGGGCTAAAAGTCCAAACGACTTGGCGGATGATGAGATAAGAGGACGAGTCGTTTCCACCGACTTAAATAAAAGTCTGATTTCAGTGGAAGTTCTTTCGGCAGGGCGACTGCTTAGTGATTTGTTTCCCAAAAATGTAACCAAAACAATGGATTTTCATGCTCAGCCTGGTGATTTGTCTTTTTTGAACCCACCAAGTGTTTTCAGAGCCAAAGCCCAAGAGACTTTTACGACCGTTTTGGGGAAATCCTTTTTGCTCAATCATGCTTGGCCTGATAACCGCTCTGACCGTATTAGGCTGAACAACGTAAATCGTCTTCTCCGACGGGACACCCTGAGCATGGGAGATAAGATGATCCGAATGGTTGGAGATTTCGTGCCACCTTTTGCGCTTTATGATCAAAACGGGGAAATCATAACCAGCGAGTATTTTGACGGCTCCGTCACAGTTTTGAACTTTATCTTTACACGCTGTTCGGTCGCCAAGATGTGTCCTGCTGCCACAACCAAAATGAAGAAATTACAAGATCTTGTAGCTAAAACAGGTGTGCCTTTCGTAAAGTTTTTGTCCATTACCCTCGATCCTGAATTTGACTCACCAGGCGTTTTAAAATCCTATGCGAGGGCATACAACTTGGATGAAAAAACTTTCAAATTGGGTACCGCAGGCAAGTCTGTCATTGATGATTTGGTCCATCAATTCGGCATCTTAAGAAAGAGTCAGGAGAACCAACCCTTGGATCACACGATGAGAACGTTAATCATCAATGGAAGGAGGCAGATTACCTATCAAGTTCCCGGTCCGAGTTGGTCTGCTGAGGATTTTTTGTCTCGCCTTGATCCTGAGTCGAGTTGATTGATTCAGTATCCCTAATCTTTCCATGAACCTATACCTAAAGAGCTGCATGCTGTCCTTGCCATTCTTCGGACTTTACCTGGGTATGAGATCCCTGCCCGTCGAACCCTGCGAATTTTTGCATGAAGAAACTTACAACGAAGACGGAGCTTTGGATTATTGCGGTTCCGGCGATTCGGGTTTCGTCGACCTTTCCACTCGCAAATGGCCTTTGAAATTGGACTTTAGGGCTCTCGACGAGCCGGTTTTAGGGAAACCCTGTCGCTTTGAAATGAATCTTCGTCAATTTGACGGTTCACCTTTGAATGCGAGTGACGTCGCCTTGAGCCACACTCAGAAAATTCATCTTCTGGCGGTGGATGAGTCCTTATCCGACTACCAGCATCATCACCCTACGGCCGATTCCCTTTACGATGGGGTCTGGAATTTCGAACTTACTCCCCGAAAGCCCGGGAAATACGTTGTATTCCTTGACTTCATTCCGGTGAGAAGTCCCAGAAGGGTCTTATTGAAATCCTCGTTCGAGGTCTCCGGAAAATCTCGCTCGGACGAGCACTCCACCGCTGTTAAACACCCTCTGGTCAGGAAGTTGGGTGAGAACCTTTTCGAATTGGCAATTCTAAGCAACGATGCGGATGCCTCGGATCCCTCCGTTAATCTCAGGCTTCGAGTGACGGATGAATCGGGCAAGTTAACTACCTTAAGTCCCGTAATGGGGGCTTTCGCTCATATGGTCGCCTTTGATCAGGATCTTAATGGATTCGCCCATCTTCATCCTCTTGAGAATCCTCTTCCCCCCAAAAGGGATGATTTGCAAGCAGGAGAACTGACTTTCAATTTCTTGCCACCTCAAGAAGGAAGATTTCGTTTGTGGGCTCAACTCAAATTACAGGGAAGCGACCTTGAAACCTTCGTTCCATTTGATCTCGAGATTGGAATTTGAAATGAGTGAACTTGATCAATTCCGCAATCGTCAAGCCGATCTGAATCTTGCGAAAAAACTGACCTGGGTGGTTTGGGTCGTTTCCTTTGCGGTTCTTGGCTTGGTGGCGCTTATGCGAGAGGTTAAGATTCCCATTCCCGATCACCTCGATCTGAGTTATCTTCCCGCATTCCATGCGGTCCTCAATACCTTCGCGGCTCTCTTCCTGATTGCTGCGGTCCAAGCCATCGGCAAAGGGCACGTGGTTCGTCATAGAAACATGATCTATGCGGCGCTCGTATGTTCCTTGATCTTTCTTCTTTCCTATGTGGTTTATCATTTCACAACGCCGGCGACGATCTTTGGCGACTTGGATAGGGATGGACATCTCAGTGAAGCGGAGAAAATGGATGTGGGTACGATGCGTTCGGTTTATCTTTTCATACTCATAACTCACGTCATTCTGGCCGCGCTTAGCTTTCCCTTTATTCTTTTGACTGCGCTCTACGCGCTCACCAACCAATTTCAAAAACATCGTAAATTGGCTCGGCGCATCTTTCCCATCTGGCTCTACGTTGCGATGACGGGGCCTGTGGTATACTATTTGTTACGCCCTTACTACTGATTATTTCGCGATCCATCTTCTGAGGATGAATTCATTGTTTTCATCCAAGGTTTCCACGGCGTCGTAAAGATGCCGGAACTTTGGAAAAAAAGCATCTCCGTGATCGATGGTTCTCTGCACTTCGGTCACAAAGAGTTCTTTGCAAAATGAAAGGGTTTGACGGTAGACTTCGCCTCCGCCGATTATGAAAAGTGTTTTGCCGGATGCCTTTTGCAAAACGCTCTCGAAATTATCGAAGACACGGACACCTGAGGTGGTTTGCATCGAACGACTCAGTACCCAATTTTCTCGTCCGGGCAAGGCTCCCGGCAGTGAGTCCCAAGTCTTTCTTCCCATGATCAGCGTATGTCCCATTGTGATTTTCTTGAACCACTTGAGATCGCCGGATAATCTCCAAGGCAGATCTCCGTCCTTTCCGATGACTCCGTTTTGGGAAACCGCTACGATCGCTTTGCAGTTGACCTTGGTCACTATACGGAAATCGGGGCCTTGATTGCGGGATGGGGATTGTATTCCGAAAGTTCGAAATCTTCGTATTTGAAGTCCGTAATCTCTCGCTGATTCCCGACGATTCTCATTCTCGGTGAGGGGCGCGGCTCGCGCTCAAGTTGCAACTTGGCCTGTTCCAAATGGTTTGCATAGAGATGAAGGTCACCGAAAGTATGAACGAATTCGTAGGCTTGCAGGTTGGTTATCTTGGCAATCATCATGGTCAAAAGAGCATAAGATGCGATATTGAAGGGCACTCCTAGGAAAAGATCCGCACTCCTCTGGTAAAGTTGACAACTCAGTTTTCCATCGGCCACGTAAAATTGAAAGAGAGCATGGCAAGGAGGCAAGGCCATGAGATGAATCTCACCTGGGTTCCATGCGCATACCAAATGTCTTCGACTGTCTGGGTTTTCTTTGATCGACCGGATGACCTGAGCTATTTGGTTTACCGCCCCTCCGTCCGGTTTTCGCCAATCCGTCCATTGAGCCCCGTAGACTCTTCCCAAGTTGCCTTTCTCGTCTGCCCACTCATCCCAAATGGAAACTTTGTTTTCGTTCAGATAGCCGATGTTTGTGTCGCCTTTCAGAAACCAAAGCAATTCGTGAATAATCGACCGCAAATGTAGTTTTTTCGTGGTGAGCAACGGAAAGCCTGAGTCCAAGCTGAAGCGGGCCTGTTCTCCGAAGACGGACCAAGTGCCCGTGCCCGTTCGGTCATCCCGGTAGGTCCCATTTTCCAAAACGCGTTTAAGTAAGTCCTGATAAGTCTTCATTCGCTAGTGGTGCATCGCACTTGCCAGTTCGGTAAAAAATTCATTATATTGTTATTCATGTTCGAGTTCGTAAAGTCGAGGCAATCCTTATTGCTGGTCATTTGTTTGATCGTCAGCAACCAATTTGCCATTGCTCAGCAAAAAGCCAATGATTTCACCAAGCGAGTATGGCGTATGGATGGAAAAATGAATTCAAACTCCGGATTTCTTTTTTCAGGTTCGCGGTTGAATGCCCTTTCGAGCCAAAGGATTCGAGTGGAGCAATGGCCAAGCAAATTTTCATCCTTCGGATCCAAAAGGTTTCCCATGAATGGTACGAAAAACAGAGGAGACGAAAGGATTGGCTTTGCGCAAATTCCAATTGCGTTGCCCTTGAACGATCGAATTGCTCAAGAAAACCAGGATCGCGTTTCCGGAGACTCCTTTCAGGAACCTGCTCCCGCTTCCTCGGCGGTTGAATTCAGAGATGCCTATTATGCAAAACTGGACAAGCGGGTGGATGATTGGATGAATAAGGTGAACAACCTTTCCCTCCGCGACATTAATCGTTTTCAGTTCAGGAAAGGTAGGTCCAGCGAGCCGGGTTTTCCCGTGCAGCGGGCAGGCGCAGCAGGTTCGCAACAGGCTAACAAGCTAAAGAGCGTTGGGCCTTCGCAGACGCAAGGGACGCAGAGCAAGCTGACTCCTGCCGCAAACCCTTCCGCCTCCTCTTATTGGATGGGACCTACGCAAATTAAAAAATCTTCGAACGGGGGTCGAGTCCTTCCCAATACGCAAGAATCATCCGGTGGAGCCTCCAAGAAGAATTTCAAGTCCGCTCCCAAACCTATCCTAGGTCCGAAAAAGATTCGAGTGGAGGTTGCCCCTTCCAAGTGATTATCGCTTGCTTCCTTTTGCAGTTGCCCTATTATCTTGCGTTTCCCTCATTTAAAATCCGGACGGCTAGCTCAGTTGGTTAGAGCGACTGGTTTACACCCAGTAGGTCACAGGTTCGAATCCTGTGCCGTCCACCATCCTCAGATTACCATCACACCATGCGTCACATAATTTCCGTTCTTGTAGAAAACAAGTTTGGTGTCTTGGCTAGAATAGCAGGTTTGTTCAGCGGTCGTGGTTTCAACATAGACACACTCAACGTCGGACCTACTCACGAGGAAGGTCGTTCGCGTATCACCGTAAGCCTTAACGGCGACGAGAAAGCCTTGGATCAGTGCGTCAAGCAACTCGACAAACTCATTGACGTGATTAAAGTGGAAAATTACGTCGGGGATGAGGCGGTGGGAAGGGAATTGGTTTTGGTCAAAGTCCNNGCGGATTCACAAACTCGCGCGGAAATNACTCAAATCTGTGACGTCTTTAGGGGGAAGATCATCGACGTAGCCCCCAAGAGCCTGATTGNAGAAGTCACCGGCAATGACAACAAAATCAAGGCCTTTCTGAGCTTACTCGAATCCTTCGGGGTTTCCGAACTTGCGCGAACCGGAACGGTTTCTCTGCGCAGAGGCCTGCTCGATAGCTAACTTTCAACTACCTAACAAAATAAGGATATCCATTGGTTATGCCCGCTAAAGTATACACACAAAAAGAGGCGAAGATTACGCCCATCAAAAAGAAAACGCTCGCCGTCATCGGATACGGTTCACAAGGACATGCGCATGCCTTGAACCTCAAGGAAAGCGGATGCAAGGTCATCATCGGACTGTACAAGGGAAGCAAGTCAATACGAGTTGCCAAGAGACATGGTTTTGAAGTGACTGAAGTTGCCGAAGCCGTTCAAAAGGCCGACGTTATCATGATTGGGGTGCCTGATATGAAACAGGCGGAGGTCTACGAAAACGAAATCAAACCAAATCTGTCAAAAGGCAAAACCCTGCTTTTCACTCATGGCTTTGCGATTCATTTCGGGCTCATCAAGCCCCCTCGCGGCGTCAGCGTAATTATGGTTGCTCCCAAAGGTCCCGGACATGTGGTGCGCTCCCAGTTCAAGGAAGGAAAGGGAGTTCCCGCTTTGATTGCGGTTCTAAAAGGGTCGAGCAAGGACTCCAAAAAGATTGCCTTAGCCTGGGCGGCGGGGGTTGGAGCCGCTAGGTCGGGAATCCTTGAAACCAGCTTCAAGGAAGAAACGGAAACTGATTTGTTCGGCGAACAAGCCGTGTTGTGCGGAGGAGCTTCGGCCCTTGTTCAAGCGGGCTTCGATACCTTGGTGGAGGCGGGATACGCTCCGGAAATGGCCTACTTCGAATGCTTGCACGAACTTAAGCTAATCGTTGACCTAATGATCGAGTCCGGAGTGGCTGGCATGAGATTTTCCGTTTCCGAGACCGCCAAGTACGGTGACGTCACTCGCGGATCGCGTGTGATCAATGGAAACGTCAAGAAATCGATGAAATCGATCCTTAAGGAGATTCAGAGCGGAAAGTTCGCCAAGGAATGGGTTAAGGAGTACGAGGCAGGCTTGCCCAAATACAATCAGTTACTGGAAGAAGGTGAAAGGCATCCCATCGAAATCACCGGACAAAGATTAAGGTCCCTCATGCCTTGGATTCCCAAAAAGAACATCAAGGGTGCGCAAGCGTCCTATTCTTGATCCTTAGGCGTTTCTTCTTGGCTTTGGAGAGTTACTCCCGGTAAGTTTGGCTGTGAGTGACGGAAAGGTTTGCAGGCTCGCCACTCGCAAAAGCCCCTTGGCCTTGCGGCAGGCGGAAATCGTCTCGAAACTCATTCGCAGTACAATGAATGTAGATGTTGAGCTTTTGCCGATTTCAACCTCCGGAGACCAAAGACTCGATTGGAATTTGCAGGACAAGGGCGGGAAGGGTTTGTTCACTAAAGAGCTAGAATCGGCTCTTTTGGCTGGAGAAGCGGACTTGGCGGTTCATAGCGCCAAGGATTTGCCGACGGATTCCCCCGAAGGTTTGTGCCTATCTTGCTTTCTCGAAAGGGAAGATGTTCGAGACGTTTTGGTTCTTCGAGAAGGCGTGGTTTCTCCCAAGGTTTTGGCATCGGGAAGTCCAAGACGAGTGGCTCAGTTGAAAAATCGCTTTCCGGAAGCAAATTGGATTGAGATGCGCGGAAATGTCGAGACACGTTTGAAAAAGATTGCTCTTTATGAAGAAGCCGACGGAACTATCCTAGCGGCCGCTGGCTTACGCAGGCTAGGCATTGAGCGCTACGCCGGTTTGATATTCGAACATTTGAACGTGGAGGAAATGGTGCCAGCTCCCGGACAAGCCGCAATTGCGGTTCAAACCCGACTTGGCGAAGAACATAAGTTTTCCGGGCTTGGTCATCCTGCGACTGAAAAGGCCGTAGGTTTGGAGAGAAGGGTGCTTGAGGTCATGGGCGGAGGTTGCCAAGTTGCGGTAGGGGCGTTTTCGGATTCCAATTACCTTCGTTTTTTTCATCAAAAAACCGGATTTTTAAAATTGGACGCAAGGAATTATTCCGAAGAGGAATTGACGGATGAATTAATTGGAAGAATCAAGTGATGGGAGAAAAAGGAAAAGTTTACCTCGTAGGAGCGGGGCCAGGAGATCCGCTTTTGCTTACCTTGAGAGCGAAAGCCTTGTTGGAGAGCTGTGACGTTCTGGTTTACGATAATTTGACCAATCCGGAAATCAGAGGTTGGACGAGAGAGGATTGCGTGCATCTGAATGTTGGAAAGACTCCCGGGCAACACTCCTTCACCCAGGATGAAATTTCCGAAATCTTAATAAGCAGGGCGAAGGAAAACCTTATGGTGGTAAGACTGAAAGGCGGAGATCCCTTTGTGTTTGCCCGTTGCGCGGAGGAAATGTCTGCACTCGATCAAGCAGGCGTCAAATACGAAATCGTTTCGGGAGTAACTGCTGCGCTGGCTTGCGCCGCTTATGCTGGGGTACCTCTTTCACATCGCGAATATGGGTCATCGATTTCCTTTTTGACCGGACATGAGGATTTGAAAAAGGAATCCTTGCGGGTGGATTTTGCAAAGTTTGCCGAAGTCGGTGGAACTCTTTGCATCTACATGGGCATGAGCAAGCTCGAGGAGATCGTCGATCGTTTGCTGAAGGGTGGGTTGTCTCCCGATAAGCCTGCGGTCGTCGTTAGCCATGGGACATTGCCCAAGCAACGGAAAGTCATGTGCTCCTTGGGCGAGTTGGTCACAAAAACCCGTGAAGATGGCTTGAGCGCCCCGGCGGTCATCTTTATCGGAAATGCGGTTGGTTTGGCTAAACAAGTGAATTGGTTTGAAGATCGACCCCTGTTCGGACGTAGGTTTGTGGTCACACGCTCATCCGCGCAAAATGGAGAAATGAAGAGCCGACTCCTGAATATGGGCGCAGATGTGCTTGAACTTCCTTTAATCAAAATTTTACCCACTCAGAATAAGAAATTGGTCGCTGAAGTTTTTGCTGGAATCGCCACTTACGAGTGGGCCGTGTTTACGAGTGCCAACGGAGCTAGGGAATTCTTGCGCATTTTCTTCAAGGCATTCAAAGATATCAGAAGTTTTGGTCCCATGCGGATCGCTTGCGTGGGCGAGGCAACGGCATCCATCTTCAGAGCCCATAACCTCGAAGTCGAATTGGTTCCACCAACCGCGACGGCGGAAACTCTCGCTCAGGCTCTGGTTGCCACGGATTCCTTGGACAGCGCCAACGTCTTGGTTGTTTCGGGAAATAGAAACCGAGAGGTAATGGTCAATATTTTAGAAACTATGGGTCATGCCATTGTGGACATTTTACCAGTCTACGAAACCGATTTTGCAGATGTCGTAAATTCTCCCGATTTGGAAACATATAAAAAAGAGGGTGCGGATGGTATCATCTTCACTAGTTCCTCTACAGCATTATCCTTTGTCGAGCAGGAAGATGATTTAGTTTTGGAATCGCAGGCAAAAGTTCCGATCCATTGTAGTTTTGGTTATGAGACCAGTAAAACTCTAATGGAAAATGGACTTACCGTGCAGTTGGAGTGTACAAATCCAAGCATTGAGGATATGATAAGTAAACTGATACAACATTTCTCGTAACATTTTGAAATACTATGTGTATTGAGGTAAAAGTATGTGGAATTACAAATAAGGGAGATGCAATAAACTCCATACAGGCAGGAGCAGATTATCTTGGTTTTATTCTTTACTCCCAATCCCCCCGATCCACGAATTTGGATAATGTAAAACGAATTTCAGATTGTCTAAAAGATACTTCAGTTAAAACGGTAGCCGTCGATGTTGTTCCCAACCTAGCAGATGTAGTTTTAATGCAGCAAGCTGACTTTAAATTTTACCAATTTCATTTCCCGCTTGATCTTGAAAAAGAAAAAATTCTCAAGTGGAGTGAATCGGTGGGTCCTGCCAATTTATGGCTTGCTCCAAAATTGCCTCCTGGCACTAGGTTCCCAGAATATCTACTAGAATATGCGGAAACTTTTGTAATCGATGCGTATTCTCAGAATAAGTTTGGTGGTACAGGAACTTCAGCAGACTTAGAAAGTTTTGCTAAATATCAGAGCTT
>NZLE01000042.1 GCA_002692605.1 Opitutia bacterium | reverse complement strand
TCAATAAAGGCTCCGTAATCGGTAATGTTCTTAACCATCCCACGACGAGTTTCACCAGGTTTGATCTTGGAAAGAATTTCGCGTTTTTTGTCTTGTCTGCGCTCTTCAATCAATTCACGGCGCGAAACCACAATGTTCTTTCGCTCTCGATTGATTTTAACTACCTTGAAATCAAAGGTTTGGCCAACAAACTGATCAAGGTTCTTAGGTGCTTGTATGTCGACCTGCGAAGAGGGAAGAAAGGCATCGACACCTATATTTACCACAAGACCACCCTTTACCTTGGATCTAACTCGGCCAGTGATAACGGATCCCTCTTCACAAGTATTAACTATTTTTTCCCAATTCTTCTTTTGCTCAGCCTTGTCAAAAGACAATTGAGGGTTTCCGTCACGGTCTTCCAAACGCTCAAGAAAAATTTCGAGATCGGAACCAATCTCCAGTTCGCCCAAATCCAAGAACTCATGGGCCGGAATAGTGCCTTCAGCCTTTCCACCGAAATCAATGACGACTTCCGTGGGACGGATTTCCATTATGGTGCCCGAAATGACGGAACCTTCTTTAAGTAGTTCGATTTTGCTCTCTGCGAGCAATTCTTCCATGACTGCGCTCATGCTAAATTAATTTGTTGTTTGGCCGATTAACGAGGTGCATACAAATCGCAAAAATGCGAACAACCAAGGTTAAACGGGTTAAGGATTTTATAGATTAGATGAAAAAGAACAAGGGATCTAAAAAATCGCAATTCATCGTAGTGAGCAAGATAAAAGATTTAAGCTGAAAGGAAAATTCTACGGAACAATCTTATTGAGTGGATATTCTACAATTCCCTCAGCACCTCTTCTTTTTAAGGCAGGAATAAGTTCTCGGGAAACTTTTTTTTCAATTACGGTTTCAATGGCAACCCAGGAATCATCGGTAAGAGAAGAAACCGTGGGCCTACGAAGCGCAGGCATTTGCTCAATAATTTCACCGAGTTTCGCTTTTTCTATATTAAGCTTAAGACCTACTTTATCATCGGCATGCAAAGCTGCCTGCAACATCAATGCAATATTTTCAACCTTCGCTTTTTTATCCGGATCCTGCAGGCTTCTCTTATTTGCAATCAGCACGGTGTTCGTTTCCATTAGAACATCAACCACCCTCAGATTGTTCGCCCGAAGTGAACTGCCCGTTTCAGTCAGATCCACAATTGCATCCACCAGCTCAGGCACCTTCACCTCGGTAGCGCCCCATGAGAACTCAACTTCTGCCTCAACCTCGTTTTCCTTAAGATAATCTCGCGTTACTTGAACCAATTCCGTTGCAATTGATTTTCCCTCAAGATCCTTCACCGTTTGAACATCAGATTGCTCAGGTACGGCAAGCACCCATTTCGAAATGCGGTTCGAAGCCCGGCTGTAAATTAAATCCGCAACAATTTCCACATCCGAGCGATTCTCCCTGACCCAATCTCTGCCAGTCAAACCACAATCAAAAAATCCGTCTTCCACATATCGGCTCATTTCCTGAGCACGGACAAATCGTCCGTCAAGTTCCGGATCATCCCAGCATGGCTTGTAAGAACGAGAACTTTTGGAAATGGAAAATCCCGCCCGCCCGAAAAGCTTGATAGTGGCTTCTTCCAAGCTACCCTTTGGTAATCCAAAATTTAATACTAACGTCATTTGAAAAATCTTCCAATTCTGTCCTTATTTTAGCCTGTAGCAAGAAAATTGGAATTTGGAAGAGGGTTCAGCCGTATCTTCGCTTGGCTTCTTCCCAAGAATTCGTCATCTCCATCTCCAGTAAGATTTCCTTGAGTAGATCCATGTTAATCGGATTTCCTTCTCCCATTTCAAACTCTATCTCATCCTGCAAACGAATCAATTTACGGTTCAGCCTTAGTAATTCCCTCTGCTCATAAACCAAACTGCAAAACCTTTTGGGCTTCAACCTACCTGCATTCGCAATTAGCTTTTCAAGATCACCAAATTCCTCTAACCACTTGACCGCCGTCTTAGGACCGACTCCGCGCAATCCGGGNATATTATCAGACTGATCGCCAATGATCGCAAGGTAATCGAGAATCCCGCTCGGTGGAACCCCAAACTTTTCCGCGACNCCACGGACATCCAAGACTCGCCACCCTAACTTTGGGTTTGCAGTGGGAGGAGGGAGCAGTTGACGTACGTTTTCATCGACCAACTGAGCAAGATCCTTATCTGAGCTTACAATCAGGATTTCCTGTGAACGCGAGCTTTTCCGGCGAACCGCAGAGGCAATCAAATCATCCGCTTCCATCCCTTCCACTTCATGCCAGAAATAACCTAACGCTTCAGTCAACCTCTTGACCCAAGAGAGTTGCTCGCAAAAACCCTCTGGTGGAGCCCCGCGATTTGCCTTGTACTCAGGTAGGAGAGCTTCCCTGGACGGACAGTCGCCCTTATCGAAAAACACACAGATTTCCCTCGGTTGCAAATCATCCTCCAATCGCCAGAATGATCTTAACCAACCGTGAATCATGTTGGTGGGAAAACCATCGGATCGACTTAGTTCACGAATTCCGTAAAAGGCTCTAAAGGCAAGGTTGTGCCCATCGCAAAGTAAGGTTTTTGACATGCTTATGTTTTCAACTACCTTGAAAGAGTAAGAGCAAGATCAAAGAGTATTCCCATAGCTCTAGCCATGATTGCTCAATGCGTATTATTTATTGATCAAATCTCCCACAACATATTCCGGAAAAGCTTCGACAACTTTTACTCTAACCATCTTATTGGTCAGTTCGTCGCGCTTCTCCTTCAGGAAAACCTTCAGGTAATGATCCGTGTAACCGCAATGCTTGTCATCCTTGGGATTTTCGAGTAACACACGAAATTCTCGTCCTTCTTGCTCCTCATGGAAAGACATTCTCTTTGAGGCGGACAACCGACGCAAGTGGGCGCTTCTTGCTCTTCGCTCCTCCATGGGAATTTGAACCATCCTGCTGGCCGCGGTTCCTTGTCTTTCGGAATAGGTGAACACGTGACAATAGGAAAAAGGCATCTCCATGAAGCTTTCGCAAGTTTGTGCAAAATCATTATCATTTTCATTCGGAAAGCCAACCATTAGGTCGGTNCCCAAGCACAAATCAGGTATTTGTTGCTTCGCCTGCATGAAAAAACCTTTCATCTCATCAAGATCATACCTTCTTCTCATTAATTTGAGAATNTTGTCCGTTCCAGATTGCATAGGCACATGTAGATAGGGCATGAGTGGATGAGAAGGTTCAGCCATCAAAGCGAGCAATTCCTCAGGAATAGTGGTGGGCTCTATGCTACTAATGCGCAAGCGGTCCAAACCTTTCAACGCGGACAATCTTTCAATCAGTGAGAGGAAATTATGCCCATCGGATAGGTAAGTCCCCAAGTTCACTCCGGTAAGCACAATTTCACGAACTCCTTTTTGAAGCATTTCCCTAGCCTCTTCGATCAAATCAGACCAAGACCGCGAACGCGCCCTACCCCTAGCCTGCGGGATAATNCAAAAAGAACAGCTGAAATCGCATCCGTCCTGTATTTTCAAATTGGCTCTTTGNGCAAAGGCTGATTCGCCAACGAATCCAATACTGAAATCATCTCGGCTTATGCGTTCTCTGACAATTACGGGACTTTCCGTCTTACCAAGTTTGACATAGTCCAAAAGATTCAACTTATCATGATTGCCAATGATGTAATCAACTCCCTTNATGGATGCTACCTCATTGGCGGAAACCTGAGAATAACATCCCACTACAACAACGGTCGCCAATGGATTGCTTCGAATAAATCTTCGAATGGTGTTTCTGGATTTCGCATCCGCTTCGTTGGTTACGGTGCAGGTATTTATTATTCCCAGATCCGCTTGGTCACCAAATGGAACCATTTCAAAACCGGCTTCCTTAAGCCTNCCTTCCATGGCGAGTGCCTCATATTGATTCAAACGACACCCAAGATGCCTTACACTGGCTTTAGCCTTAGTATGGGTGGTGTCTCTTTTCTTCATGAATGAAATTGTCTTAATGATTACTTAACCGGCAGCCTCTCTCCGTATTTGAAGAGAAGGTAAACCAATCGAAAAGATTTCATGTAGCGAGGAAAGAAGACTCGGGGCTGATCAAAACAACGAAACATCCAACCTAAGTAGAACCGGTCAGTCCAATTGGGAATGGAANCTTGTTGTCCNGATAAAAATGCCAAAGCAGCTCCCGTACATAGGATTGCAGGGAGTTGTGTTAAGGAATTCTTCAAATACAGACCAAGTCTTTCCTGAACACCTCCTCCAAGCTGTACGAAAAGGTTCTGAGGTCTCAATTCTTCAATTCGTTCGAGTAATCGATTGTCGATGATTTCTCCTTTGCGAGAATACATGGGTGCGACATAAACGAATTCCTCGGAAATCCTTATGCCAAAGCGATTCCTTAGCCATGTCAAATTCGCTTTGGCCTGAGCTTTGTCGGGCATCACCCACAGGGAGTTTTCACCTGTCCAATATCCGCTGTTCAAGTACTCCCTCAGAAAGGCAAGCCCTGAAATTCTAGTATACTTCTCTCTTTTGAAAAATTTGCTCCAAAGTCCAATAAGACCNCTATCCANTAAGGTTAAATCAGCATTTAACAAAGCTTGNGCNTAAATCTCGCANCTTGGCAAATCATTGGCCATCCCAGGACCGGATGGAGCCACGACCAGCCCGCCAGATTGTGCTTTTTTACAAGCTTCTTCAACCGTACCCTTAAAAAAGGAAACCCCAAGAATATTACTCATTTTCCAAGAAGAACGTCTTCGCTCGTTTTCAGATTCCCAAAGCAGGGAAAGATCACTCAACAAGCNCTTTTCGGAGGGAAAAGAACCTGTCCGATCGTACGAAATACGATCTCCATATCAAGCCACAGCGACCAATTGCCCACATAATTGAAATCCAATTGTATTCTTTGATTAACCAAATCGGCATCTGTGAACTCTCCTCTAAGTCCTCTGCATTGGGCGGGACCCGTGACGCCCGGTTTGACAAATTGTCGAATTCGATAGGCTTTGTAGTCGCGTTGAAAGAGATAATCATGTTTGGCCAAATAGGGTCTTGGTCCCACAAGACTCATTTCTCCTCTTAANACATTTATGAACTGTGGAAANTCATCAANGCTGAATCGCCTCATNATTTTACCAAAAGAGAAAATNCGTGTATCTTGCGCGTGGGCTTGCACCGACTCATCTCTCGTTCCTTCNCGGTCAAAGGTCATGGAGCGAAATTTCCAAATCGTAAAGTGTTTGCCGGAGATCCCAACTCGATCCTGCTTGAAGAATAGTGGTCCCGGCGACTGAAAGATTTGGAAGATCTTAACCAGCACCATAAGTGGAGGTAGGATAAGGAAGAGAATTGGAAGACTCAAAAACAGATCGAAGAGCCTCTTGATCATTTGGTTGAAGGGGCTTTCCAAGGGTTCGTTAAGGAGNGTAAAGAATTGNCGGCCAGATTCCTCAACAAAAACCAGACGAGAATCAAAGAGTCTTGAAAGCGTATTGTAAATTAGCATTCGACAACCGTGCTTTGATGCCAAATCGGCTATTGGAATAACCCATGACTCCTTTTTGTTTTCTGGAATCACAACCAGTTGATGCACTTCGTGGTTATCCAAATACTCACCCAATTTCGAAGAATCTCCCAACCATATAAGATCTTCGGATCGTGGTTTCGATCCGTCGGTAGAAAAACTGCCCACGAAATTAAATCCGTGGATTCTTTGATCCTGCATCCACTCGGATAACTGATCCAGAGAATGTGAATTTCCAATCACGAGGGTTTTGCGGACTACGCCTCTGAATCCTATGACTCGTTTGAAAACTCCCGGTAGAGCAAAATTGGAAAACACCAGGATGGGCCAAGTACTCAAAACGTAAAAAGTAAGAAAAAGCCTGCTGGTTTCCTTGTCCTTGGTAGCAAAATACGCCCCGAATACAAAAAAGGCGATTAAGGCGCTTTGAAAGTTAGCTTTGGCAAAAGAATCNCTTATCCTCTGCCATCCGTTCTTTATGAAGAAAACTCCATAATTTTGAAAAGTACCGAATGCTGCAACCAGCAAACCAGCAATTGCGACCAAAGCGTAATTCCATGGTAGACTAATTAATGAAAAGTTCCAATGCTCCCAAAGAGATAAGCAGACCCAAAACCAAGCAAAAGCCAGCAACAAGAGGGAAATCTTGTGCAAAAGTGAATATCCTCGATCTCGATGGTTGGGCATAAAGAGAAAAAGTTGTGTTAATNAATATAGAATAACTAAGAAAGGAGCAAGTCGCGAATCTTGGGCAAACAAGGAGTGCTTCGCGACAGGATTATCCNNTTGAATATTTACTTCTTGCTTATTTCATTTTTTTTTGAAACCATTGAAAGATGGCTCCCGACGCTAGTAGTGTGACGAGTACTTCATCCGCCTCTGCAAAACGAGATTTGGAAATAGAGTCCATAGATTTTTTCGTTCGAATGATGAGTCTCCTTGGGTTGCCCCGCTCCGTTGGTGAAATATACGGGTTGCTCTATTTCAGCCCGAAAGCTCTACCGATGGATCAAATTGCCGCTAGGCTTGACATAAGCATAGGTTCGACAAGCCAAGGTTTGAAAACGCTTCGTTCAATCAAGGCCATCCGCTCCGCATACATACCTGGTGACAGAAGAGATCACTATTTGGCTGAAAGCGAATTCAGGCGGTTATTTTCCACTTTCATCAAAGACGAGATTCTTCCCCATTTAGAAAGCGCAAAGGATCGGATTTCCAGAATGGAAAAGGTGTTGGGTTCCGAACCCACAGAGGAAAAGGATTTTTATAAAATTCGTATCGAAAAGCTCAAAAGACTCACCCAAGCGAGTGGAAGGCTCCTTCCTGCACTAGCTAAGCTTCTGAAACTATGAAACATTCCGATGAAAAGGGAGACTGGTCCATGGGATGGTATTGCGTACGTGCAAAGCCAAGAATGGAAACCGTGGCGGCAGCCACCCTTCAAACGCTTAAGTCCGTGGAGGTCTTTCTTCCACGCACGGTTAGGCCAAAAAAGATCAAATGCTCTCCCATCAAACCCCTTTTTCCAGGCTATTTTTTCGCTCGTTTTGATCCCATCGCTCACCTTCGCAACGTTCATTTTGCCCGAGGCGTTTCCTATGTCGTACGGAGGAAGGAGATTCCCGTTCCCGTTTCTCCTCAAGTTATGCTTGAACTACGCTTGATCTCCCCCGATGGAATCCTCGAAATCCCGGACAAGCCTCATCGGATCGGAGATAAAGTCAAAGCGATTGCCGGTTTGTTCGAAGGAGAGCAAGGCGACGTCACGCAACTGATTCCATCGCGGGAAAGAATCAAAGTTCTTTTTGAGATCCTCGGTCGACCCACTGAAGTCGAAATCGACGAAAATTTCTTGGATTTTCCAAGCACCCACCCAATGGGCACCAGTTAAGTTTGCCGAACAAAATCTACGCTACAAGTCCGATTGGCTTTGCTTTGACGCATGCGGCCAAGGGCGGTAGCTTACTTCTGCGTTCGTCATTTATTTAGTATTTTGAATTTTTTCGTGTTTCCTCCGCAAAATTTTGCATGAATGATCCAAAAGCTCTCGATCAATCCATTGCAATGAGATCTTATCCTCAGACCTGATGTTTCGCTTGCATCTTACTTATATCATCTTCAATGCCCTACTCTTTGCCTTTGGATTGGCTTTTTTTGCCGCTGATGCCTACTTGCCCTACCTTAGGAATTGGAAAGCAGAAAAATTGCACCAGCAATCCATGGTATATCTTGATAATACAATTGATGACTCCAGCGAACTACTTAAGGACGGAGTTAGAAAAGCACGTATCGCTCACCTTCTTGCTCCGAATGACCCTAGCACGCTCGACAATTATCTGCTTTTACTTTTTCGCACCAAACCCGCGCAAGCTCTTATTCGCTGGTCTCAAATTTTATCTCCAAACCAAAGCTCAATTGAAGAAAGGGCTATCCTGCTCGATCGAGCAAAACGAACCCTGCAAAGAGATGAAATCGATTCGAACACAAGAAGCATCGCCGGCAAAATCGCTTTCCAGCAAGCCGAACTTCTAAAAAACGATGCCGATTGGTTCGAAAACCCCGAAAATATTCTTACAATTGCAGAATTACTGACCGAAACAGGAAATGCCAAGGAGGGTCTGAAATTCGTAAATCAACTTCTGGCGGAATATCCTCTCCACCCCGAAGGAACTTTTTTACTTACGCGCATAAGCGTGCACCTGAAGGATACCTCAAACCTTTCTTTGATTGGACGCTCGCTAGCCACTCTATCATCGCAAAGGAATCAAACTGGCAAGGAAGCAATCCGTCATATGACATTACTTCATTTGCTTTCACCACTTTCGCCGGAAAGTCTCGCTCGTTGTCTTGAGTTGCTGGAAGCCAACCCTCACACCCAGCAAATTGACTTCCTGCGCATATGCGCCTTGCAGCATGCTAGCTCGAAGGACAAAGAAATGCGGTCCGATATCATCTCTTACTGCTCGGAATTATTTGATCTCAACGACAACTCCGAAGTTATCATTTTCAATCGATGGCTAGCCCGTCTTGGAGACTACGAAAAAGTTCTTCAATATCTACCAGCATCCAAAGCTAAGGTTGATGAAGAACTCTTCAAGCTACGCATGAATGCGTTGGCCCAAGTGAATGACTTGGAACGAATTCATGAAGAGATCAATAATGCTCCGATAATCCCCAGTCGATGGAGACTGGTGGTTGAAGCGAGAGCTCATGCCATGAATGGAAATTTCAAGGATGCCGCAAAAA
>NZLE01000041.1 GCA_002692605.1 Opitutia bacterium | reverse complement strand
GGCGCTCGCGATCGAAACTCTCGTCAAGGAAATGGATTGGAGATACCGAAAGTTTTGTGACGAGAATTCCTCCACATCCCCCATCCTCCATCTAATCGAAAAAACTTAAAAGGGATTGAGAGGGTCAACTTCGAGATCATAATTAACCTGCGGATGACCAAATCCGAAGAGACTTAGGAATTCGTCTTGGTATTCATTGAAATTGGTCAGTTCCGTAAGATTCTCCGTATTCACCTGAGGCCAAATTTCCATGATCTTATTCTGAATTTCCGGCTCCATCTCCCAGTCGTCAAGACGAATGCGGTTACTCTCATCGACGGGCAATTCACCGCCTGAGTAGAGTCTGTGCTCGAACAAGCGAGAAATTTGTTCAATGCATCCTTCGTGAGTTCCCTTTTCCCTCATGACCTTAAACAGAATCGACACATAGAGAGGGACAACCGGGATTGCAGAACTGGCCTGAGTGACAACGGCTTTATTGACGGAGACGTAGGCCCTCCCCCCACAACCGTCCTTCATCATTTGTGAAATTCTTACCGCTGAGGATTCAAGATGCTCCTTGGCCTTTCCAATCGTACCATTCCTGTAAATGGGGCGAGTGACCTCAGGTCCGATGTAAGAGTAGGCNAAATTCNGGCAATTCGGAGCAAGCAAGTCCTCCTTGATGAGCAAATCAGTCCAAAGAAGCCAATCCTCTCCGCCCATGACTTTTTCCGTACTTTGGATTTCGGCGTCATTGGCCGGTTCGATCACCACTTCCTTCACTTCACGACGGTCCGTGTTCAAGGTTTTATTCTTGTATACCGAACCGATTGGCTTCAGGCAGGCTCGATAGGAAACTCCATCCATTGGATCCGTCCTCCTCGGGGACGCCAAACTGTAAATGACCAAATCAAACTGCCCACCCATTTCCTTTGCTTTTTCCACAACCTCGGCCTTGCATTCGTTTGAAAACGCATCCCCATTAACCTCAACGGAACGAATGCCCTGTTCTNTTGCCAGTTTCGCAAAGGCAAGGGAGTTATAAAAGCCNGCGCTGGCAGTTTTCTCAGAGGAAGGAGGTCGTTCGAAATAAACCCCCAAAGTCTCCGCNCCAGCGGAAAAGGAAGCCACAATCCTGCTNGACAGTCCATATCCGGTCGAAGAACCAAGGACCAGAACGCGCTTTGGTTTGCCCTCAGCGAGGACTTGATGCTTTCGAGCGTATTCCACTTGATCCATCACATTTTGCATACAGCCGGTAGGATGAGCGGTAATGCATACGAATCCCTTAATTCTAGGTTTGATAATCATAGATCTAAATGGTGTTTTATACGTTAAAAGTACGAATGAAGAACTTAGTAATAGCGCGTCTTGCAAATGGAAAGAAGTACTTTCTTGCCCNNACTCATGGNAAAGGAATGATTTCATGAATCGAAGTCGCAAAGAAAGAGAANTAGTGGCCAACTTCCTTTGTNTGCCTCAAACCGAGGATCCCATGAAATCAAAGATGCCCAAAAGTTTTGCGGAGATCGTCGAAAACGCATGGGAAGACTGGGGCATCGGAGAAGCTACGACCCCGGAAAAGATCATTTCCGAAAACTGGCAGAAAATCGTTGGCATCCAATTATCAGGCAAATGCGCCCCGGATCGCCTATCGGTGNATACTGGGGTTCTCTTCNTTCGNGCATCCAGCGGTCCAGTCAAGCAGGAGCTCGGGTTTGACAAAAGGAACATACTTCAGCGTCTCCGCAAGCTCCAGGGATGTCAGATGGTAAAGGAATTGAAGATCAGTTGACTCCAACCCACGCTCATGATCCNAGCCGGAAACACTCGGTTTTTCANTNAANCCAGCTGACTAGCTGCTTTCTTCCCCATTCCCATGNAGGTAGGTTCTTGGCNTGTAAAATATAGCAAAAGGTATGAACAGGATAACTGTTCCAATCATCAGCTTGGTAAAGAACCAATAATAGTCCGCTCCATCGAGGGTCAATCCACCACCTGCNCTGTACTCGATTGAAATGGGAGATTGATCATCCCAAGCCTCTCTCCCAACAAGACCCTTCCTTTTCCTTTCCTCGAANAGCCAGGTTCCCCGGAGATCCTCCTCCGCTTCTTTAACGGTCATATTTATGCCAAGATCCCAAACGGTCTTGGCAGTCTTATCCGGACCATCACTGCTCAGAGTCGCTTCTTTAGCGCTGACCAATTGATATTTTATCGGCGANCCCCACGGATCATCCGGCAAGTCAGTCCATTCAAAGGGAAGTTTCTTCTTTTCNNTGAAATACGACTCAATCTGGCCAGCCGTATTTCCAAGTACCTCCGTGGCCATCGACTCGATTATCTCCNCTCCNATCAGAATATCGTCCGATGTCTTGAATTTCCCATCATAACCTGCAAGCAGTTTAAGTTTGGTCTTGTTGNAGTCCGCAGAAATTTCCTCAACCGGCGATATGTCTTCCGGACTTCCCACTTGTATGACATGATTAACGATGGCAGTGAACGAATTACCCACTGACACGGAAGTCAGGAATATTGCCATCATCAGAGATTTCATCTTCTTGGGAGCTTGGGTGTAGAAAAACTCAAGAGCTACNATGGAAACCATGACCTCGCCGGAAGTAAGAATGACATAGGCTAAAATCTGCCAAGCGACATGCGGTGTTTCCCCNCGGTCAATGGCTTCCTGNGACAAGGACACCACAACGAAGGAAATTGCCATAAGGAACAAACCCGAACCGATTTTTCTCAAGGGAGTGAGTTTGATGATTTTTTCCGTCTGCGGATAAATGAAAAATGTAAAAACAGGAATNAGAACCANTATAAGAAAGGGATTGGCAGCTTGAATTTGGGAAGGCAGAACTTCGAGACCAAAAACATTTCTGTCCATTCTTTCCGCCTGAAAAACAAGTCGGCTTGCCGTTTGATCGAACAAACACCAAAACATGCCGACGAAAAGGACGAGCGGAATCAATTTCCCGATTACGGACAAGCCCTCTTTGCTGAAAACTTCATTTAGGAAAGAAGAACCTTTGGCGGGAATATGGGCAAATTTTTCTCTTCCCATCCAAAAAAACAAGGTGGCCAAAGCCATCAACACACCAGGAACACCAAAAGCAAGATGCGGACCATGCCACTTCAACACCCAGGGAATGAGAAGATTAGAGATAACCGCNCCAAAATTGATCGAGAAATAAAAGATGTTAAATATCTTNGTGATCAAGCATTGGTTCTTTGCACCGAATTGATCTCCGACGTGAGCCGATACGCAAGGTTTNATTCCGCCTGCGCCCAAGGAAATAAGTCCCAATCCTCCGAGGAGCCAGAATTGCACGACTCCGCCAACACCCATAAGCGCCAGACATAAGTGTCCAAGACAATAGACGATGGAAAGGCTGACGATCGTTCTGTATTTGCCGAAAAAGGCATCCGCGATGATAGCCCCCAAAAGTGGGGTTAGATAAACNGCGGTNTTGAACCACGAAACATAGGACGTCGCTTCAGTCTCCGTNAGNTTGCTGCCCCCGAGGACCCCAAGATAATTGGCGAGAAAAATGGCCAAGGCCGCTTTCATCCCATAGAAGGAGAAACGCTCCGCCGCTTCGTTTGATATGATGTAGGGTATGCCTGGAGGCATTCCCNTTGTGGATACGGGATATTTTCTGTATTCGGTCATTCAGTTTTTCTCCAACTTGGCGATTTCTCGCCTTCGACTAACCTCCTGGTCCAAATCACTCATAATCTCCTCTTGCGATCTTTCGTCCGGAGAGGTCGGATCGNACNCTGATTTAGCTTTTTTTAGGAATGCCAANGAAAGGGAAAGATTTAACGAAAGCCCAATGAGCGAAAGAACTGAAATTTCGGTCATAAAAGCTTCCATCCCCTTTAAGTTGGCCAAGATTGTCAGCAAAAGAAAGAGGCCCGTATTCAAAACGAATGAAAGAAACAACATTTTTTGTAGGGTCATTCCAGACTTCTTCTCAAATCTCGACATCATGATCGAGAAATAAACTGACATATATCCTTGCCTTGGTCAGGTCTTTTTCGAAAATANTTTTCATGGAACGACCCCGAATATTNCCAGCCAGTTTTTTGCTGTTTTTTNTGGTATCTTGTGAAACTCAAAACCAACCGAGCTCACCCCCGGATTCCAACGAATCGCAAATAAGCTCTGNANCGGAGCAGGTTCCACCACCTGAATTAGTTTCGCCAAAGGAACCCATGCAACCACCTTCTCAGTTGCCGATGCCCGAACCTGCTGAACTAAAGCCAATTGAAAAAGAAGAGGAAAAGAAGCCAAAGAAAGTTCCTTCCGCACCTCAAATGCCCACTTTCAGCGAAGAACTTCTTAGGGCAGTTCAAAACTGGCAAAGGGTGCCTCCTTCGGTTTTCCCATTGAAATCGGTGAGCGTTCAATCCGCTTTAACGTTCCGTGCCCTATCCNCTCAGGGTCAAGTTCTGGCAACTTCTTCCTTNCCGGCAGGCAAAGAGGTTGTGGCACTCGGGTTGCGAGGAACCACACTTACCGTATCCCCTTCCTTAAACTCAAGACTGAGAGCAACCATCGACCTTGCGAATACAGATTTCAAACAGGGGGTCGCATATCTGTTCGAATTGCGCAAAAGACAACGAGCCCACATGCAAATGCTTGAGGAGGAGAGAAAACGCAAATTGGCTTTAGGACAGAGCTCACCCNCGTCCGATGCGGGAGNTTCAAAACCTCAAGGCTCCTCGAACTCGCTTTTTGAAGACCTGCCCGAACCGGGGGATTATGGCCACGGGAAATTTTGCATTTGTCAGGATTGCCGGGAAAAAAGGTTGGCAGATACGGGATCCATGAAGTAAAGGATAATATATGNGCTCCACCACCAAGAAGAAGAAGAAAAGAGAGATCGAGATTGGCGACCACGTTAAGGAAACCGTTACGANCAAAGGCAAAAAGAGATGCGGGGAAGTTCTTATGATTCTTCAGGACAACCCGGGAGACCCAACCTTGGAGTGCGTCGAAGTTCACCCCGATGAACTTACCCCTTTGGAAAAGGGAACGGACGGCATCCGTACCTTTAAGGCAAAACGATCGCGCTTGAAACATTACACCCCTAGAAAGAAATTATTCTCCAAAAAAACCTTTGAAAAAGGTGATGTCGTCAGGCACAAAAGAGGAGGCACCATTCGTTTTGGCAAAATTGTCTGCTTCGTTCATCCTGACGGTTTGTACTCTACCTCTCATGAAGAAGGATACAACGGCAAAGATTTGCTTGAATGCGTAGAGATCGACAAGAAACCGGGTCTTATGCAAAAGATCGGCCCCGACGGAGAGCCCAAGAGATTTCAAGCTCAAGGCAAGGACTGCAAGATCATGAAAGTGATCACCGTGGATTCAAAGGGTGAGGAAACCACCATGCATAGGCTTGAAATTCCAGAGGAAGAGGATCTGTGACGAGAAAGTTGACCTTTCCTTATCTCCATTCAACCTAAACGCCTCACGAATTCGTAGTCCAATTCCTTTTTGCGAAACCTAACGGTCGAGCTCTTTTTGCATTTGTAAGCTTGGATCTTGATTCTTGAGCGATTCCCTTTTTCATCCTCAAACGAGATTGAAATAAGTCCATCCACCCATTTTGTGTTGCACCACTTTAAAGAATAAGCGGACATCAGGTATTCAATCGTCTCCGTTCGATTAAGAAAATATTCTCCTTTGATTTTCCTAACCATTGTTAAGATTTTAACAATATCACAAAAAAAGTCGTGCCGGATGACACAACTTCAATTTGTAAGAGAGTAAACTTTTAAGAATCGTAATCGCCTTTTCTTATTTTTTGGCAAGTTGCAGTGGATACACCTGTGGTCTCTGCGGTTTGCAACAAAGTCTTTCCTTCGGAAAGCAATTGTTTTGCATGAGACACAATTTCCGGAGTTACCTTGGTTCGCTTAGCTTCAATACCAAACCTTTCGTAGAATTTAGACTTGGCAATGGGTGGCAAACCGTTGACGTAGCATTCCAAATAGTCCACGACTCCCCGAAAGACTTTCCTTCCGTCTTCACGTTTGTGACGCTCATGATCATTCTTAATCAAATTATACAACTGCGACTGATCTTTCTTGTTGGATTTTTGAGCGGTGATCTGCTTCTCAATCTTTCTTTTTAACGCTTCAAGTTCCTTAATTGATGCATTATCTTTTATATCCATAATAAACGTAATTTAATGATTAGAATAATTTTTATAAAAACCAATTAAGTTTTTGTAAAGAATATACTAATTGTTCAACGATCTGTCCAAACTCCTATACTGTATAGCCTCCAACAAATGTTCTTTTTGTATTTGTTTTGCATAACTCAAATCGGCAATTGTCCGAGCAACCTTCAAGATTCTTCCATAGGCTCGAGCCGATAGGGACAACTTTTTCATTGCACGACTCAAAAGATCCATCTCAACCGAGCCTAAAACGCAGGTTTGCTCAATAAGAGCCTCGGACATATGCGCGTTTGCCTTGATTGCGCATTTTCGAAACCTCTCGGATTGGACATTCCTACAATCTTCCACTCGTTGTCTCATCGAATCCGAACTTTCCCCTTTCTCCACCGTTTGCAGTTCCTCGATTCTTACCGCCGGGGCTTCGACGTGTAAGTCAATCCGGTCAAGCAATGGACCGCTTATCTTGGATCGGTATCTTTGTATTTGAGGTATGGAGCAACTGCATTTGCCACTCTTATCGCCCAGATAACCACAGGGACAAGGATTCATCGCCGCAATCAACATAAAGCGGCTTGGAAGCGTAACCTTACCAGCGCTGCGAGAAATCGTAACTTGCCCATCCTCCAAGGGTTGCCTAAGGACTTCTAAGGCGGACCTTTTGAATTCGGGCAATTCGTCCAAGAAAAGTATTCCATTGTGGGCCAGTGAGATTTCTCCCGGACCCGGTAAA
>NZLE01000040.1 GCA_002692605.1 Opitutia bacterium | reverse complement strand
CCGGTAAAAGAAAAGGCAAGCGAATCGCCATCCGCATCGGTGGCGTTGAGTTCGAAAACTGAAGTTGTGTTTTCGGAAATTTCCCAAGAGGCGGAGGAATGAATGACCGGCGGATCGTTCACCGCAACGATCGAGAGACTCAAGAGAATGGAGTCGCTTAGGTCTCCATCACTGACCGCGACCGTCAGGTTGTCATCGCCAAAATAATCGGTCTGCGGAGAATAGGCCACCAAACCGCTTGCCGCGTCAATCGTGGCGGAACCGTGGGACGGCCCGGATTGGAGAGTCCAGGAAAGGGTATCTCCCTCCGCGTCCGTGGCATTCAAATCAATACTCAAACTTCCGTCTTCAGAAAGGTTCA
The DNA here is from genome assembly GCA_002692605.1 of Opitutia bacterium. Classification (GTDB taxonomy): domain Bacteria; phylum Verrucomicrobiota; class Verrucomicrobiia; order Opitutales; family Seribacteraceae; genus Seribacter. The sequence goes on along the minus strand of NZLE01000040.1, from coordinate 21,823 downwards.
AGCTGAGGGAGGCATTCCCGTCCAGAATGTCAGGAGCCAGGTTTTCCGGTGGGGCTTCGACCTCCAGTACGCTGATCACGATTCCCTGTGTGAACGAAGAGGATGCGTCGGACACCGTGACCATGAGGTGGTATTGATTGTCCGCGTCATGATCGGTCGGATTGGAGAATGAGGGCCCGATCAGGAAAGTCAGGGCGCCCGAAGAAGATTCGAGCGCGAAAAGGGACTGGTCAACACCTCCCGATAAGGAAAAGGTAAGAGAGTCTCCATCGGGATCCGAGGCGCTCAGTGTGGTTACGGTTGAATTTCCCTCGTTCACCGAGTAAGTGGAACCCGATGAGAAGACGGGATCGTCGTTCACCGCCGTCACCGTCAGATTCACCTCCCTGGAAACCGTGAAGGTCCCGTCCCCCACACTCACCGTCAGCGAATCCTGTCCCGCATAATGGGAAGTGGGCGAATAAGTGAGCGTTCCCGCACTTGCATCGATCGAGGCGGACCCGTTGGACGGGCTTGCCGAAAGAGTCCAAGTCAGGGAAGTTCCCGAATCCGGGTCAGTGGCGTTGAAATCGTAGGATACGGTACCGTCCTCAGCCATGGACAGGCTCAGGACCGAACCACCTCCGTCGATCTGCGGACTCTCCGCAACGTCAGTGACGGTGAGGGAAATGCTTTGCTGTGTGGAATGGGTTCCATCGGAAACCGAGACCTCCAACTCGTACAGGTTGTCGGCGTTGGAATCCGCAGGTGACTCGAAATCGGGCGCGCTCAGAAAGAGAACCGATCCATTTTGGGAATCGATGGAAAAGAGAGTCTGATCGCTTCCCCCGGAAATCTCAAAGCTCAAGGGGGAACCTTCCGCATCGGTCGCGGACACGCTGANGGCCGAAGTTTGGTTTTCCGCAGCCGAGACGGTGGAGGAGGAAGTGAACTGCGGAGGCGAATCGGACCAATACTCATAAGCGCCCATATCAGGCAAACCTGAACGGCTCTGCTTCAGCAAATCCGTCGTGGAATAATTGGTGAAGGAGGTGGAACCTTGGTTAATACCCGGACTCCCCNCTTGGAATTGCAAATCGTCGTCAAGCGTACCCANGATNCCATCCGAACCATCGGAGTCCACGAAAACCGGTGAATCACTCAAGTTGGAGGTTCCGCTGATNGATCCATAGGATTGACTGGGATCGAAGAGGCTGTAATGAGCCGAGGCGCTGCCGGTATTCACCGCCACGTCGTTTCCNGCAACCGTTGCCTGGTTCTGCCAGAGAATGGAATTTTCCAGAGTAAGAACGTCTCCCTCAAATAAAATCACCACNCCTCCCCAAGATTCCGAGACGTTGCCAACAATGGTGCAATTGGTGATGGTCAGGTTACCACTGGGTCGAACGACTCCTCCATATCCCTTAGCCCGGTTCCCGGAAAGGGCGCAGTTGATCAAATCAGCGCCCAAAGACTCCACACCCAGGTAAAGGAACCCTCCACTTGCGGAACTTGTTCCATTGGCCTCATTTCCCAAACCCCTGACCCCATCGAAGGNGATCATGCTCGAATACTGAACCGCAACCGCTCCTCCATAGGTGGAGGAATTCCTGTAAAAGGTACCACCCTCAATCTCAAGCGAGCCATCCGTAAGAAAAAGGGCACCGCCGAATTGAGTGGAATTGTTTTCATGAAAGTCATTGCCGGTTATTTTGGAGGTCGCAAAGTTGCTGAGATACAAAGCGCCACCAACNTTTGCCGAATTTTCAACGAAACGATTTCCGGTCATCGCGCAGGCGCCCCCGGAATCAATGAAGAGGGCTCCACCTTGGGTTGCTTGGTTACTGGTGAAGTTACTGTCGGAAACGGTAAGNATTGAACTTCCGTCTCCATACACCGCGCCCGCCGAATTGTTCATGCTGCGGTTGGAAACGAAAACACAGGAGGAAACCGAGGACTGGGAATTCGAAAATTTGATCGCCCCTCCGTAGTTGGGGGCGTAGGTCAGGTTCTCCTGAAATCGGCAACCGGAAAGTGATGCGTTGGTATCCTTCAGGTGCAAGGCTCCGCCTCCGTTTGACTCCGTGTTCAGGTTGCCCGAAAAATTCGAATCGGCAAAGGACCCGGATGCTCCGTCGGACAAGACCGCGCCCCCATCGTAGTTGGCGGAATTGGTTGTGAAAACGGAGGAACGGATGGTGAAGNTCCCTCCATTCAGATAAAGCGCTCCACCCCCATTTGAGGTGACGCTTTGGTTGGAAGTGAAGGTGCAATTCAGGAGGTCCAGCGCACTGGAATCGGATCGGATCGCACCCCCATAAAAATGGGCCTGATTTTGTGCAAAGGAACAGGATTCGAAGGACACGTTGGAATCCTCCAGGTACGCCGCCGCTCCACTACCGGTGGAATCCGTAAGGTTATTCGAAAAGACACAGTTGAGGAAGGAGGCATTGCTGTCGTTAAGGTAGACTCCGGATCCCCCCTGAAACGATCGGTTCGATTGAAAAGAGCAGTTGGAGACGGTGAACGCGATTCCATCAGCCCACAAGGCTCCCCCCTTGCCCCGATCGTCTCCGGTGATGTTCTTGCTGGCATACCCTTCCTGNACGACAAAGCCATCCAANGTCGAGCCCGAGGCTGGAGAGACTACGTGATAGGCGTTGTCCGTATGATCGCCCGCAACCCCCAAATCTCCGGAGAGAATCGTTGTGTAGGCGCTGGAATCACGCTGAGAGCGCAAGAGCTCATTACCCGCAAAACCACCATAAACGGGGATATTCGGAGGNAGAATGAAAGTATCGGTGCGGACTTCGCCCGGCAGATAAGTTCCTTCCGCAACCCAAACTTCCTGAAAATCGGCTTCCGCCTTCAAGGCCTGTGCCAAATTCGTGAAAGCGTTTGCCCAACTGCTTCCATCGTTTTGTCCGGATGCATCATGATCAACGTACAGAATCGTTGATCTCGAACTGCTGAAGGCGTGAGTAAGAGAATGACCGGAGAGCCCGGGCAAGTCTACGCTTGCTCCGCTAAAAGCGTACCCTGCCTTGGACAAACTTGCCGAACCGGTCCAACCGCTGGACAANCTTCCCAAGAAAAGCCCATCGGCATCGGTAAAGACACTGGAAGATCCATCCGAGAAAGCAACCTCCACTCCGCCCAAGCCAATCCCCAGTTCGTTGGTGACGACCCCGGCAAAGGCANAATGCGAGGAGCCCATGGAGCTATTTTGGTCTTCTTCCACAAGGTCCACCGTAGCCGTGGTCATCCCGCTCGCACTCAAGGAAAGAGTGGCCGTTCCATTCTGATCATCCGTATCCGAACCCGCGAAAACGGCCACGGGTTGACTCAGATTCCAATTGTTCGCATCAAAGGTGAGAGTCGAAGGACCGATGATTTGAAAATCGGAATCGCCCGAAATGCTGAAAGTGACCTGAGTCGAGTCGGCGGGCTCCATGGCCAACCTCACTCCAAGAGAAGAAGCGTTTCCTTCCGCCACCCTCAAGGTGAATACGCTCGAATTGATTGCCTGAACCGTGGACTTCCTGAAATTNGAAACGTAGGGAGCGGTGATGGACAGGACCTTNGCGTTGTTTTCCGTCCCTGCATTTCCCGTGGTCACCCCAAGGTAGGAAACCTGCGGGTTGGAAAAATAGGGAATCTTGGTGGGAAAGTTTTCCGCGTTGTCGTCGTAAGCCATAATGGTCCGGTAGCCGGAATTTTCGTCCTGCCACCTCTTTCCGAAGCTAAAGGCAAACAAATCGTAATTTTCATCACCATCGGTCGTGTCATCATCTTCCCGATTATGCAAACAGCCCATATTGTGTCCCACCTCATGGGCCAAAGTGTAACTGGGCGCTCCGATCTGATCCCATACGCTGACACTGAATCCGGAATCCTCAAAATTAAGGCTCGGCGTACTCATGGTGTTGGCCAANCCACCCGTATCACTGGTGGTGGTAAGCAAGGCAACCAGATCGGCTCCATACAGATCACGCAGACCATGAACCTCATCCATGTGTCCGTCCGCGGTCTCCTTGATCCTTTTCAGATCGGTATCCAGAACCCCGCTTGGCGAATAAGTCGTCTGGGCCTGGTGAACGAGACGCAGTCGCAGATCCAATCCGCTGTTCAGNTAGCAGAGGTTGGCATCCGCCACTGCCCCAAGAATGGCCGCGGACAANGCGGATTCACCGCCNGCCGCGGAAACGACGGCGGCAGGATACACCACCAGCAAATCGATGAGATTGGCATCTCCCGTTCTCCAGGTGCGGGCGACTTGTCCGGCCCTCCGAGGATCGGGAGGAAGAGAAGAGCCCACCCGGCATCCTCCGCAAGGAAGAGCCCGAGGCGCTAGGGAAAGAACGAAGGAAGGTCCCGGTCCCTTGAACTTGTAAGTTCTTCCATCCCAGAGAAGAGTGCCATGATAATGACCCTCCATCGCTACGAATGAAAGAGTCGAAAGTGATTCACCGGACCGCTGCCCATGCCAGGAAAACGCATCTTTGCGCAAAACCGAAGAATTGACTTTGCTGAATTCCAAGGACTNNCCGTCCAAACGAAGGAAAAGGGTTTGGTCCACCAGTTCCGAACCCTCAAGTTCGAGGTACTTTGGCTGCGCCGACAAACAACAAGGNAACAAGATACCGAAAAAGAGAAAAGAAAGGATGGTGCGGTTGCTCATTGGTCGTTTATAATTCATAAGGACTTTGCAAAAATTGCAAGGCNCGAANGAACTATTCAATGAACGGACATTCGAAACCAGACACGAAGAAACTAGCGGATGAACTTGAGAATGCCTCGGGTATGTATCGGTTGTCCGCGCCAAAATCCCTGGCAACCGCGGGCTTTGAGAAAAATTCCGCCTGGTTTCTGGAGTTTTGCCGGAGCTTGGGAACTCCTTTGTCTCAAAGCGCCAAGGGGGAGCTTATTCTGAGCATTCGGAACGAATCCTTCGGAAAGGACGATCCCAGAACCCGAGGTCCCAACACGAACCGCAAACTCAGTTTTCATACCGACCGTTGCGACGTGATTGCATTTCTATGCTTGAATCCAGCGAAAAGCGGAGGTGAAAATCAAGTTGTTCAAAGTTCAACCGTCGAAAGGACGATCCGCGAAGAACGACCGGACCTTCATGCTCATTTGGCGGGCAACTACCCCTACAAGCGACACGTCATTGACCGGGCGAACCCTTCGCCCTACTGCATGCAACCGATTTTCTCATGGCAGGATTCCCACTTCGCCTGCTCCTACCTCCGCGTTCTCATTGACCGGGCGGATGCCGACCCCGATTGCCCGAACCTAAGTTCGCCGCAAAGGGAGGCCCTCGATTTTCTGGATGAGGTTTGCGAAAGAGAGGAACTGCAAACTCGCTTTACCTTAAGGGCCGGGGATATGCTTTTCCTGAACAACTGGACCACTCTCCATAGAAGAACCGCATTCGAGGATTTCATTGAATCGGATAAAAGACGGCATCTTCTGCGCGTATGGCTTTCCATGCCCAACAGCAGGCCCTTGGTCGAAGACTTTCAGGCCAACTTCGGAGCGGTGGAGGCGGGTGCGTTGCGAGGAGGCATTCATCCGGTCGGCTCTCACCGGCAGACTTCGAAACAAAAGCGTTAAAACGTCGTAAGGTTCTTGCTTAGCCTTTGCTTTCCCTTTGGGATGAGGAGATGAAGATATTGACTTCTTTTCTGACTGCTTTGCTTTTCCACCTGAGCTCACTCACTGCTTGTCCGGAGGATACGATTGGTGAACAGAAGGTTCCCGAAATAGTGAAGGAGGAAGCGGAATCCAAAGGGCATGAGAACTCGCTTAAAACGATCGACGAGGTGATTGAAGGCATTGATTCCCTACTTGATGACATTGACCGGACTTCGGGGGGTCAAGTTCCCGCTCAAGAAGCCTCGCCTCAAGATACTTTCTTGCCCAACACCTTCGAGGGGAATTCTGCCCAAGCAGAGCCCACCGTCGGAAAAAAGTCCTCCCGGGTCCAAGAGGATTTTTCCGGATCGCCCTTTGATCTTCTCATTCTTGGAGGAGGATACTCGCCTTCGGGTAATCAATTCTCCCTTGAAAGCAACGTTAAGTACTTCATGAGGATCCGGCCAGCGCTGGGTCTGGAGCAATCAAGAATGAGCCTTTATTTCGCCGATGGCAACGCTCCGGACAGGGATCTGCAATTTTTTGATCCAAACTTCAAGATTCCTCTGGTGAATCGGGCTCTGGCTGAGATCATTGGCAGAAAAAGCGGATTGAACTACCAGTACCGGAGCAATGACCTCCCCAATGATGGCGCTTCCTCCCTCGCATCACTCGAAAAATGGATAAGCGAGCGAAAGAAAGCCTCGGACAAGGCGATCAACCTAATCTATTTCACCGGACACGGAGGCAAGGGAAACAAGGAAAAACCCAAAAACACCACCGCCTACCTTTGGAACAATTTTCATCTGAAGATGGAAACCTTCGCCCAAAAATTGGAGTCTTTGCCGGACGGGCAGGCATGCCTGTTCGTAATGGTACAATGCTACAGCGGTGGCTTTGCTCAAATTATCTTTAAGGACGGCTCTTCCGAAAAAGGGCTCTCGGACAAACCAAGAGCCGGCTTTTTCGCGACCACTCACAACCGGGTTGCTGCCGGATGCACGCCGGACGTACGAGAAAGCGATTACCGCGAATACAGCACTCAATTCTGGGAAGCGTTGTGTGGAACGACCCGCACCGGCGACAAAGTACAAAAGCCCGATTACGACGGGGACGGACGGACTTCGATGAGCGAAGCCCACGCTTACGTCATCATCCACTCCGATACCATCGACTTGCCTGTCAAAACTTCCGAAATCTGGTTGCGAACCATTTTTTCGCCGGGATTTGGGGAGAAAAAGTCTACGGAAAAAAAAGACGCATCGGGAAAATTGAGCGAACTTGCGGAAAAGATTTTCAGCGAGGAAGGATGGCTGGGTAAAATCCTAAAGAACCCTCTGGAATCGAAAATTTCCATGGAAGAATTAATGAACATGGCCGAACCGGAGGAACGAGCAATCCTTGGCGAACTCTCCCGATCCTTGGATTTGAACGGCACTCACGCCTTCCCGGAGCTCAAACGAAAAATCGATTCTTTCAAGAAAGCGAAGGATGAGGCGGCCAAAAAGAAGAAAGATTCGCTCACCGAGACCAATAAGATCAAGGAGAGCATAAAAACAAGGATCAGGAAACGGTATCCCGAATTGAACAATCCCTTCCATCCGATCGTGACTAAGATTCTCAAGGGTTCCGAGCGGGAAAATTTTCTCAAATTACTTCATCACAAGCAGGAATGGAACAAGTTTCAGCAGAGACAAAGGAAAACGGAAAAGCTCGAATCCCAGCGTTTCCTTTTTGAAAAAAAGGAGGTGAAGGCGATCCGTTTGAATCGTGCGATGGAAAACGTTCTTCTGTCCACACAGCTGGAGGAAACCGGAACCCTGAACGAAAAAAAGGACTTTTCCCGCTTGGTCGACTTGGAAAGAACAACGCTTCCCTTACCTATCGACTCCCCTATTTAAGCATAAGGAGAAAAGAAAAGCTAGAAACCCTTGCCCCGCAGGGCTCCATCCAGTTGCTTTTGAAATTCAACGACGTCTTCCTCGGAAGGCTTGTATCCCTCGTCACCTCCGGACAGGGCCAAGCGCCCGAACTGATCGAGCGTCCATTGTTTTTTCTGACCATCTGAAAAGATCACCGACCCACTCGCCATTGCTCCCGGAGGCGTGACCGAATCCAATTCCACGGAAACTCCTCCCTCCGCATCCAAAGCTTGTTCGGGTTCGAGGGCTTGCTCCGTCGCATCGTCCGTCTCCTTTGGCTTGTCCTCCTCCTTGTCGACCAAGGTAAGGTCCAAGTCATCAACCAAAAAGCGCACGTCCATGTAAGTCATGACAACCCCGAAATCGGCATTAATTTTCTTTTGTACGTCGGATAAGCCCATACCTTCGGCAACCCAACGGGCAATATCTCTCTTCTGTTCCTCGTTGGGTTCGGTTGCCGGAGAAGTAATGGGGTCGTCTCCGGACTCAACCGAGGAGTCCTCGGAATTTTCGGGATCACTAATATTCATAGAAAAGAATTCCTAAGGAATTTTCAGGGAATGACAAGGGAGGAAAGGCTCGAAGCCGCAAAGACTTCCTCTACTCCATGGATTGCGACAATTGTTCGTTGAGAAACTCGACCGAATGCTTGATGGACGTGTCCTGATCCATCATATTCTCAACCGTTTTGCAGGCATGTATGACCGTACCGTGATCTCTGCCTCCAAAGGCGCTGCCAATTTCCTGCAAGGAATGTTCGGTGAGCATTCTCGACAGATACATGGCAACTTGACGCGGAAAGGCAATGTTGGCGGGACGGCGACGCGAGAGCATGTCAGCCATTCGGAGGTGATAATAATCAACCACTTTTTTCTGAATTGTCTCGATGGTGATGCGACTTAGGTTTTCTTCCCTGAGAATGTCACGCAGCAATCGCTGAACCGTATCCAAATCGGCTTTTTTGCGGGTCAGTCCGACATATCCGGCTACCCGGGTCAAAGCCCCTTCCATTCTTCGCACGTTGCGGGAAATGTTCTTGGCGAGGAACTCAATGATTTCGGGCTCAACGGAAATCCCCATGGCCTCAGCCTTACGGGCCAAAATGGCCACACGGGTTTCCAAGTCAGGCGCCTGAATGTCCGTCACCAAACCCCATTGGAATCTCGAGAGCAAACGGCTCTCAATCTTATCAATTTCTCCGGCGGGACGGTCGGAGGTCAGGAAAATTTGCCGCTGAGATTCGTAGATGTCGTTGAAGGTATGAAAGAATTCCTCCTGAATGCGCTCCTTGCCGGCCAAGAATTGAATGTCATCGATCAAAAGATAATCGACGCTGCGGTAACGAGATCTGAACTTGGTAAGAGTATTTTCTTGGATGGCCCGGATGAATTCGTTGGTGAATTTCTCACAGGATACGTAAGTGATCCGACAGGAGGGGTTGCGGTTCAAGGCCTGATGGGCCACGGCATGCATCAAATGGGTCTTACCCAATCCGGTTTCACCATAGAGAAAAAGAGGATTGTAAGCGTGAGCGGGAGCGTTGGATACCGCAACGCATGCCGCATGGGCAAGTTCACTCCCTCCGCCGACGATGAAATTGGAAAAGGTGTTTTTGGGGTTAATGCCTAAGGAACGGCCCTGTAATGCCGGTCCGGTTACGCGGGAGGAACCTTTTCGCTTGCTATCCTTGGCCGAGGGAAATCGATCGCTTTTAAAACCGTCCTCATCTTCGTCCGCCAAGTCTCCAAGCAGTTCGACGGTGAAGGGGTGCCCCACCAATCGGTCCGCCTCCTGTCTAATGACGTCCAGGTAGTTGTCTCGAATCCAAATGGCGGAGAATTCGTTTGGAGTAATCAACTCGCATCCGTCTTCGTCCAAACGCCCCACACGCATGTTATCGAACCACACTCTAAAGGTATCCGCCGGGATGACCTCCAAGAGCTGCTCACGAAGGGAATTCCAAAAGGTTTCAGGAGTGGAAGTGGTTTGGGACATTCGAATTATGGAAATTTATTCACACCCAGCCTCAAGGACGCAAAAACTGCCTAGGGAAAACACTTTACGCAAATTCGATAAATTCTCTTTGCAACTTGCAATGAAAGTGGATCGGACTCTCAAAAGTTCGCGCAAATCATTTAAAGACAGCAGTTTGCAGGTAATATTCAAGGGATAAGTGTGGGGGATGAGTTAAAGTTTGTTACAAAAGGGATACACTCTTTTTGAAGAAGAATCTTCGCTAAACCAAGAAAAAAATTTCACAAACAAAAGAAACTTTCTCACAAGTTATTAACACGGTTCAGTCCATAAGTTTTTTTATATTTTTTAGTTGCCAGAAAAAGGATTTTATCCCCTTTACGCAGTTCGCTGATAATTCGTAACTTAGACAAAAAAAAATTGCGAACTCAGGGCAGCCGTTGGCTATTGGTTCATTTTTTTGAGCAACTTTTCATTAAATTCCGATGCGGAATCATGACCCAGTTGTCGAGCCGCTTGAACCATAGCGGCGACTTCAACCAAGCGAGCCATATCTCGTCCCGGGCGCAAGGGAATCTCCATGTGTGGAACTTCAACCCCGAGGATTTCAAAGGATTTTCTTTCCAAACCAGTCCGGTCGGGTTCGACCTCCGAGGAATCCTCCAGAAAAGTAACCACCAAATCGATGCGCTTGTCCAAGCGGACAAAGCGAATGCCAAACAATTCCTCGACATTTATAATACCGATTCCCCGGCATTCCATGAAGCCTCTGCTCATCTCATCGCAAAATCCGACCGGAGAATGATCGCTGAGCAGCTTGACCCGGACCATGTCATCGGCCACCAAACTATGCCCACGCTCAATCAGGGCCAAGGCCGCTTCGCTCTTGCCCGCTCCACTGTCTCCACGGATGAGCGTACCGATGCCCCGCACGTCCAACAAGGTTCCATGGCAGGTCGTCCTTGGAGCAAATCGCTCTTCAAGTAACATCGTCACCTCGGTGGTGAATGCCTTGGAAGTGAGCGTAGTTCGAAAAAGAGGCACTCCATGCTCGTCGAGAATCTTAATCATTTCCGCGGTGGGGGCCAAATTCCTCGAAACCACGATGCAGGGAATCCGTTTGGAAGCCATAATTGCAAGCAACTTGGATCTTCGAGCTGGACTTTGCTCACGGAAAAAGGCCATTTCTCCGGCTCCGAACAATTGAATTCTCTTGTGCGCGAAATACTTGAAGTAACCGGTGACAGCCAAGGCCGGTCGATTCACGCTCCGTTCTCTTATCGTACTTCTGGAGAGGGTCTTTTCTTTGGTAACCAGTCGCAAACGCAGTTGCTCACCGAAATCCTCGAAAAACTCTCGGACGGCAATGCTTTCGATGGGTGCGGGAAGGGAAACTTGGGAAGCGCTCATGGCAATTGAATTTCAGGGTTTGGTTAGGCGATAAAATCATGCCCCAGGTATTTTTCCCGGGTTTCGGGATCGGCAAGAAGGAACTTTGAGTCACCGTGCGCCAGAACTTTACCCTCATAGAGAAGGTACGCGCGGTCAACCACCCGCAGGGTTTCCCGAACGTTATGATCCGTAAGGAATATTCCCATACCCGCATCACGTAGACCGGTAATGATCCCATTGACTTCGCTAACACTGATGGGGTCCACTCCACTAAAGGGCTCGTCCAAAAGCAGAAAACTGGGATTCAGAGCCAAGGCCCTGGTGATTTCCAATCTTCTTCTTTCTCCCCCGCTCAAGGTGTGAGCCTTTTGCTTTGCCAGATGGTTAAGGTTAAGCTCGTCCAGACGCGTTTGCACAACCTCATTTTCCTTCTGTCTCGAAAGGTTCAAGGTTTGAGCGATCGCCCGAATGTTATCCTCCACGCTGAGTTTCCTGAAAACGGAAGGTTCCTGAGGCAAATAGACCAAACCCCTTCGAGCCCTTTGGTGAGGAGGCAAGCGAGTAAGGTCAACCCCGTCTAGAGACAGGGAACCGGAAGTCGGGCGAGTAAAGCCGGCAATCATCGAGAAACTTGTGGTTTTCCCGGCTCCGTTGGGTCCCAACAGTCCGACGATTTCTCCACCCTTAGCTTCCATGGAAACTCCGCTGACAACCTCTCGCCCCGAATATGCCTTCCTTAGTTCGGAAATCAGTAGTTGAGGAGGATTGGATGACTCGCTCATTGATTTTCGCCCGAAGCTTCTTTTCCGAAGGGAAGATTGAAATTTTGAATCTCAGGCAAAGTCAAACGCGGACGAACCTGATCGGTTTTCTCTATACGGGCTTTGCGCGTTCCACTTTCCAGAAAAATTTTCTCCCCCGTCGCCATTCCCCACTCTTCGTCGATCACCTTTGCGGATCCCTCCAACAAGGCGACCCCGCTGATACCGTCCAAGTGCAATCGATCCGCATGACAGACTCGGCCCGGTTGCTTCAGGGTCACCGAATCCAGCGCATTGATCTGCTTGATTTTTCCAAATTTGACCGAGGTCGTCGAGTTGTCTTCGGAAAGCAGAAACACTTCCATCCGGGAACAGGTGATTTCAACCTCGTTCCCACTAATGCGAACGCCTCCCTGAAGCAGAAAACGGTATCCTCCATCTTCCAAGGCGACCATTTCCATGTAATCGGCATCCGCCACGGTGGACTGGAACTCTCCGGAAGAGGTTTTTTTCGTAATGGGCTCGGATTGAGGGACCGAACTCGCAGGTGACTCGGCCAAAGATGCGAACAATGGGCTTTCTACTTCCGAGAAGGAAACGGATCCCTCCTTCCGGAAGGCCATCTTATGAAAGCCCTCCTCGGCTTTTTCCTGCCAAAACCAATCTTCCCCCTGAGCGAGGAAACCCTCCCCTCGTACTCTCAAAGTGTCCTTGCCACTGGCCTTTCCCTCCTTTACGTCAAATACGCCTTCACTCGTTCTCGCGTCCGTGATTCGCCCGAATCCGGCAATCGTTCTGAGAACCGGATCCTTGGCCTGATATTGGTTTTGCCCGGCAGGCAGGACCTCTTTCGCCTGCAACCTCCAACTGAGCCTACCCTCTTCGTCAAAGCGAGGAATTTCCACCGAAAGAACTGAATTATCAAGCAGAGGATCGTTTGCCCAAAGGCTAAAGGCCGAGAGTAGGCAAAACCCTGAAAAGATGATCTTTTGAACGTCGGAAACCATGGAGAATGTCAAGCTTGTCACTTACCTTCGCAAAACCCTATCCACGAAGCAAGAATCAACGGGAGATTTCATTGTTGAAATCTTCGAATCCACGATCTTGGAGTGATTCGAAGAAGGAAATCGCTTCCGATTAATCCGAGGCGTTTCGGTCGGTATCCGGAGAATCGGGAACGAACTTCAGGACCGTTCCATTTATGCAATACCTAAGATCGGTTGGCGTATCGAAGCCCTCCCCTTTGAAAACGTGCCCCAAATGGCCGCCACACACGGCGCAAAGCACCTCGGTCCTGGGATAACCCAGCAAATAATCGACGGAAGTTTTGACGTTTTTGGCTTTCGACGGATCATAAAAGGAAGGCCATCCGCATCGGGAATCGAACTTTTCCTTGGAAGAAAACAGTTCGGCATCACAACCGGCGCAAAAATAAGTGCCCGCGCCCTGTTTCTTAAATTCATCATAGACTTCCCCATTGGGTCGTTCCGTGCCCGCTTTTCTAAGAATGCGGTATTGTTCGGGCGTTAGAGTCTTTTTCCATTCCTCATCAGTCTTTTCCACTTTTCTTATCTTTCCTTCGGATAGTTTTGGCTCACTAGAAAGTTCTTTGGGGTCCGTCGCGGTCTCGGCGCATGCGATCACTACGCAAGACAGCAGGGCGGCCAGGAGGGATTTTCCTTTTCCCGAACCCAAGGAAATGCGGTGAAAGCTTACCTTCGCGGTCGATGTTTTCATGAATTCCACACTGGCTTCAAACGAATATATCTCCCGAGTATGCGATCAACCCAACCTCTCGATCAGAGTGGCCTCGTTGGTGTAGGTAATGGCGGATTCCTTGGTGATGACCTGATGCTCATAGAGATGAAGCAAGTGTTGCTCCATGGTCATCATTCCCTCCTTGGATTGAGTTTCCATGGTCGAATAGACCTGTTGCCAATTCCCCGTTCTAATCAGGTTGCCCAGAGCGGGAATGTTCTTCAAAACCTCCATGGCCAGGATACGCCCATTGCCATCCGCTCGCGGAACCAGCTTCTGACTCAGCACAAAAGACAAACTGAAGGACAACTGCAGGCACAGGCTTTTGGTTTGCTCGGAAGGAAACATGTCCACGATCCTGCTCAAGGCTCCCTTGGCGTCCCGAGTATGAAGAGTGGAGAAAACCAAATGACCGGTTTCAGCGGCGCTCAAGGCCAGGGAGGCGGTCTCGGTGTCTCGGATTTCGCCCACGAAAATAACGTCCGGGTTTTCCCGTAGGGCGCTTCTCAACCCTCCGGCAAAAGTAGGCACGTCCTGCCCTACCTGTCTTTGGGAAACCATGGATGCCTCACTTTGAAAGAGAAACTCCACCGGGTCCTCCAAGGTTATGATCCGGGTCTTGCGGTACAAGTTGATGTGGTTGATGAGGGCGGAGATGGTGGTGGACTTTCCGCTTCCGGTCACCCCCGTCACCAAAACCAAGCCTCTTTTCAGACTGGTGATGTCTTGCCAAATCTTTTCCGAAGGCAAGCCGACTTCCTGAATGGATGGGATGTTGGAGGCCAATACCCGCATAACGAAAGCGAGCCCATCCCGGTCGCGGAAAACGTTGATCCTGAAATTAACCCCTTTTTCCTTCCATTCGAAGGCCGTATCCACGTCCTCCGGTTGATCCTCGTTCAATGCGGTGGAAAGGTGCTTCTCGCTCAAAAGCACTCCAAGCATGTAACGGATAACCTCATCCGAAACTCCCGATCCCTCGGGAATGGGAGTCAGGTCGTCGTCAATTCGAAAACTGACCGGCCGACCGGTCTTGACGTGCATATCGGAAATTCTGGACAAGTTCCCCCGCTGATAGGAGGGATCTACGAAATAATTCAACAACTGGGCCAAACTCATCGAGTTTTGCCCGACCTGATAGATCGCTTGGTTTAGATCATAGTGTTGGGACATTCCTGATAAATGATCACAGATTGGGATTTCTTCAAGCACAGACGAACAAATCTTCAAGGACGCATCAATCAATCCATGATAGAATTGAATTGCCTTTGAGTTCCTAAAAAGGAAATAAATGAAGGATTGAGCATATGAAAGTTCACTTCAAAGGAACCAGAGGGTCCATTCCCATTGCCCCCACCGCGACGGAGGTTCAGGAAAAAGTCGTCGCTTCGCTTCTCGCTGCGAGGGGGAAGGACTTGCGTTCCGAGAGACAAATTCGTGAATTCGTTGAGAAAAGTCTTCCTTTCAGGCATTCATCCACCTTTGGGGGAAACACGCCCTGCGTACACCTCGAAACCGGTTCGGAGGATTACCTGATCTTCGACGGAGGTTCCGGACTCCGGGTTTTGGGCAAGGAACTCATGGACAGCGGTTCGGCATCCGGCAAAACCTTCCACATCTTTCTTTCTCATTTTCATTACGATCATATCCAAGGCATTCCTTTTTTCGCTCCCGCTTACGTACCGGGAAACAAGATCGTCTTTCATGCAGCCCACAAAAACCTTAGGGAAACCCTGATCGATCAGATGAAGGAACCGTATTTCCCCATCGATTTTGACACATTTCAATGCGAGACTACCTTCGAAGTTCATGCTCCCGGAGACGTCATCGAGACCTGCAACTGCGAAATACGACTAATCGAACAGGATCACCCAGGAGTATCGTTCGGTTACCGGGTCGACGGGGAGGATGCCTCGGTGGTATATTCGACCGACGCCGAGCACAAGAACCAGGCCCACTGCAAGGATTATCCCTTCATTGATTTCATACGCGATGCCAACTTGCTGATTTTCGACGCCCCCTACACTCACTCCCAATCGATGGGGATAAGAGAACATTGGGGGCATTCGAGCAACATCATGGGAGTCGAATTGGCCGCCCGCGGAGAAGTGGAAACGCTTGCCATCTTTCACCATGACCCAGGATCCAGCGACGAGGAAATCGAGGATTTCCTCGCTCACACCAAAAAGTTTCTCGAACGTTCCAAAATTGCGGTCAAGGAAACGAAATCGGGAATTCCCGGGGCTCCCTCTCCCCGATCCAATCCCCAAAAGGTACTCATGGCCTATGACGGATTGACCCTCTCTTTCTAAGCGCCATGGCAGTACCCCGATCCAGCGACGAGGAAATCCCCAAAAGACTCGACAAGGAAACGATTAACGAACTTCCCCTGATCCGCTTTCAAGGATCCGTCAAAGTGGCCGAGGACACGAAGTCCTTTCATCGTTTCGCCGCCAAATTGAGAAAGCAAAGAGTTCTCGGCTTTGACGTCGAATGCAAACCGAATTTCAAGCGTGGCCCCAACAACCCACCCGCACTCATCCAATTGGCCACTGCGGACCAGGCCTTCCTCTTTCGACTTTATCCGGTTCACAAACTAGGCCCCTTGGTTGAGATCCTCGAAGACCCCGAGATCATCAAGACCGGCGTCGCGGTCAAAGACGACCTCGTCAACTTGAAGAAGATTGATGATCTGGAACCGGCCGGTTTCGAGGATTTGGCCACTCTCGCCCAGTCGCTTGAGATCGAACAAACCGGTCTCCGCAACCTAACTGCCATTTTCTTCAAGCAAAGACTTTCCAAGTCCGCTCAACTTTCCAATTGGCAAAAAAGCCCGCTTTCCCCTTCGCAAATCAGTTACGCCGCCACCGACGCTTGGATCAGTCGGGAGCTTTACCTGATCATGAAGGCCAGACTCAAACGGCTTGCCTGAAAGGATCAGGAACTCAGTTTCCAACCGCGCTTTTTCAGCATATCCAAAAGAACCGCGGCCAACAACACCAGGCCAAGCACCACTTTCTGCGTGTAACTCTGAACACCGGTCAGATTCATTCCGTTCTGAATGACCGCAATGATAAAGGCGCCGATGAGAGTACCGAAAACCTTCCCTCTTCCACCCGAAAGTGAAGTGCCGCCCACAACCACGGCTGCGATAACGTACAATTCGTACATCAGTCCGTACTTAGGGTCACCGCTTCGGAATTGCGAAGCCATTACAATCCCTCCCAAGCCCGCGAGCGCTCCCGAGCCGGCATAGACCCAAAGCAGAATGCGCTTCACGGGAACTCCGGACAGCCTCGCGGCTTCGGAATTGCCGCCCACCGCGTAGACGTAGCGTCCCGCGATGGTACGGCTCATCAGCAGATGAGCCAAGAAATAAAGAAGGATCATCAGCACGACCGCATTGGGAATTCCCGCGAGATCATCCCCACGTCCCAACCAATCGAAAGATTCGGGAAGTTGGTAAATCGACAATCCTCCCGAAAGCATGTAGGCCAGTCCACTCGCCACCATCATCATACCCAAACTGGCAACGAAGGGCGGAACTCCGAAAAAAGCCACCATAGATCCGGAGAAAAGGCCCAATCCTCCGCAGACTAAAATAGCCAGCAGACAACCCACGAACATTCCCAGAGCGGTTGCCTCCGGTCCGCCCATCCATTCCCTTATCATCCAAGTGGCCAAGACCGCCGAAAAGGCAATCAGGCTACCAACCGATAGATCGATTCCCGCAGTGACAATCACCAAAGTCATGCCAATCGCAATAATCGCAATCACCGCAATTTGGTTTGCCACGTTGAGCAAATTCGAGGTTTTCAGAAAATTGGGCCACCCGTAAGGCTTGGGATAAAGGACTCTCATCTCCGCGATCGCGGGATTTGCCTTTCGCATAGTCTCCAGCAGAGGGAGTTGGGAAAAGGCTTGCTCGCAAGCCATCAGAGATACCGTGGAATTCCCCTCGAAGGCTTCCCTCAAAGCCTTGGCCAAGTCGGGTGGGCCCCCGTTCACCATTGCCCGCACCTCCCATCCGTCCTTTCCGAGCCTTTGGTTTAGAGATTCCGTAAATGCTCTTCCCTCGTCCCCATTCCGACCAACCAAGATCACCGATCCGAGGTCAGAAAATTCGGCTTCGATCGTCTCGACCAAGCGTTCGGCCCCCGACTTTCCGACCGGTTGTTGCTCCTCAAAGGTGATGAAACTGAAAAAGACGCATAACCCCACAAGCACGCCAAGCATGCCATAGTCGGAAGAAAAAAGTGTTTTTAAGAATTTCATGATTTCATTTTCAATTTCCCGAATTCGCCCCAATCGCCATGGCCATCAGAGATTCCTGCGTAACTTCGTTCCCGTTGCTCACCTCGCCCACTAATTCCCCCTCTTTCATGACTAGAATCCGATCGCTCATTCCAAGAACCTCGGGTAGTTCCGAACTGATCATCAGAATTCCCTTCCCTTGGTCCGCCAACTGGTTCATCCATTGATAAATCTCGTACTTGGCTCCGACGTCAATGCCCCGGGTCGGTTCGTCAAAAATCAAAATCTCGGCATTGCGCTCGAGCCATTTCGCCAAGACCACCTTTTGCTGATTCCCTCCCGAAAGCTGACCCGCCGATTGGTTGGGGCCGGACACCTTGATCATAATTTTGTCAACGTATCCCGAGAAGGATTGCCCTTCCCTCCTTTCATCGATCCAACCCCTTCGGGAAAAGCTTTCCAAATTCGGCAATCCAAAATTCTCACGGACCGAAAGGCCAAGAACCAACCCCTGATCCTTGCGATCCTCGGTCAACAGGCAAACTCCCGCTTCGATGGCATCCCGCGGCGTTCTCAGCGACAAACTATTCCCATCAAGTTCGATCTCTCCGGACTCCCTTTCATCCGCGCCGAAAAGCAAACGGGCGGTTTCGGTTCTGCCTGCTCCGACCAATCCGGTAAGGGCGACGATCTCTCCCGCTCTCACCTCCAGAGAAACCTTTCTGACTTTGTCTCCCCTTGAAAGCCCATGGGCTCGAAGACGGACTTCTCCCGGTTGCCTTCGGTGAGCGGGAAATTCCTGATCCATCGACCGACCGACCATCAGTTCGATGATTCTCCGTCTGTCCAGTTCCTCTCGGCCCAACTCTCCGACCCGTTCTCCGTCTCTCATCACCACCGCGCGGTCCGCCAAGCGCTCCACTTCCTCCAGCCGATGACTGACGTAAACGATCCCGATTCCCTTGCTCTTCAAATCGTCCACCAGCAGATAGAGTTGCTCCACCTCCTTCTTGGTGAGAGCGGCGCTCGGTTCGTCCATCACCAAAACTCGCGCGTCCCGCACCAAAGCCTTGGCTATTTCCACCAATTGTCTTTCCGCCACCGTCAAATCCTCGCAGAGAGCGCTCGGAGAAAGATTCGCCCCAATCCGTTTGCAGGTATCCTCCACCCTACGTTTCTGTTCGGACATACGCACCCAACCGAAATCATTCGGTTCCATTCCCAGAAAAACGTTTTCCGCCACCGACAAACCGGGCACAAGGTTGAATTCCTGATAGATAATCGCAATTCCCGCATCCAGAGAATCAGTGGGTTTTTCGAAAACCATCGGCTGACCATCGATCTCCAAACTTCCCCCATCCGGTTGATGAGCTCCACCGAGCACTTTGATCAAGGTGCTCTTGCCCGCCCCGTTTTCACCCAACAATGCAACGCACTCTCCTCCATTCAGGTCAAAATCAACACCTTTGAGGGCATGCACACCGGGAAAGCGTTTGTGAATCGAGCGTAAGCGAAGCAGGTCTGGAACAGGATCCTTCAAGGACGAAACGGATGACTAGGCCAAAAGCTTTTCACGAATTCGGGAAGCATGCTCCATGCACGCCTTTCCCATCTCCTCAAATCGCTCCGGAGGCATCCGGAAGGCGGGCGCAATGATGGTAATGGCACCCACTGGGTAATGGTAGTCATCCAAGATGACCGAGGCCACGCAGTGAATGCCCTCCAAACCTTCGGCCAAGTCCACCGCATACCCGTTGAATTCGGTTTCCTTCAATCCCTGCATGAGAGCGCTTCGGCTTGCGAGGGTACGCTTGGTGAATTTGCGTAGGGTCACAGCTTTCAAATAGTCTTTCAATTCGTTGTCCGGAAGCTTCGCCAGAATCGATTTGCCCGGGGCGCAGGAGTATACCGGAACGCGCATACCCACCTGTCCCGAAACTTTGATTGCCTGGTTGGAAACGCACTGCTCGAGAATGGCGCACTTACGGTCGGTCATCACCGCCAATTGCGTGGTCTCACCGGTCTCGTCCCGCAAATCGCGCAAAGCATTCCAAGAGCAAAGGGTGAGGCTCTTGTCATTGACTTGAGGGCGGGTCAGATCGACAACCCGGTTAGTCAGAACGTAGCGCCGGTCATCCTCTCTACGATACAACCAACCCCGATTGGTCATGGTCTCGGTAATTCGCCCAACCGTATTCACGGGCAATTCGAGAGCCCGGGCAATCTCACTCGAAGACTTGCCCATCCTGAATCCGCCGAGGTATTCGATAATCGCCAAGGTGCGGTCGGTGCCCCGGGCCGAGGCTTCGCCGCTGGTTGCGATTTGCTTATTCATCCGGCGCGAGTTTCTTTTCGATCAATCGAGACTCGGATCATTCAACCCATCTTCCCGGCGATAGAGAGAGGTGGGAATCAATACCTCTTCGGGTACCTCCTCTCCATTGAAATAAGCCATGATCAACTGGACCGTCTTGGTTCCGATCTTGTCCGGGAACTGGACCGGATCGGCAAAAATCTTTCCATCCTTGATCGCCTGTTTTCCCTCTGGTTGTCCGTCGAAGGCGACGATCTTCACCTCATCCTGTTTGCCGGCCTTTTCCAAAGCGGCACGCGCCCCAAGAGCCGAAGGATCATTGATGGCAAAAATACCGGCGAGATCCGGGTGAGCCTGCAGAGTGTCTTCGGTGACCTTGTATCCCTCGTCCCGAACTCCACCACCGTCCAATTCGGCAACCACTTCGATCATGCCCGTGACCAGACCTTGGTTGTAGGCTCCGATCACTTCCTTGAAACCCTGAACCCTCAATTGGCAAGAGTTTGCCTGAGGAAAATGCACAACCAGAACCTTTCCTCCGCTTTCCCCGAGGGCCTCGATCATGGCATCCCCCGCCAAACGCCCGCCCTGCAGGTTATCGGAACCGACGTGACTGGTCACTTTGGCGCCCTCCGCCACGCACTTCAAGTCACAGGTGAAGACTGGAACTCCCGCTTCGTTGGCCTTCCTCACAGCCGTACCTATGGAAATCCGGTCGCAGGGATTGAGAATGATGGCCGAAACCCCTTTGGTCAAAAAGTCATCGATTTGATTGGCTTGCTTCTGCACGTCACGGTCACCATCGACCACGATGACGTCATAACCATTCTTGGCCGCCTCGTTCCGGACGTTCTCCGCGATCACCGAAAAGAACGGATTACCCAAGGTCAGGACGGAAAACCCGATCGTTCCCTTGCTTTTTGCGGAATCATCCGAGGAAGTCGCTGCCTCATCTCCTGGGCCGCATCCCGAAAAGATCAGGCAAAGGCAGACGAAAGGCAGAGTGAAAATCGAAAGGAGGGATCGTTTCATGAATTTTGAGGATTTGGGTTGATTTCTAAATTTGGAAATGTAGCCATAATTGGAAATCATGAATGAGTTAAACTTCAAGCAAGAACTTACCGCCGCCTTCGGGCAACCCATCTCGGAGAACCCGACCCAAGCCATGGTCGAGGCCGCCTACCGCCACCACGGATTGGATTGGCGTTACCTTACCATTGAAGTCGGACCGGACGGATTGGAAGATGCCGTAAAAGGGGCCAAAGCCATGGGCTTTCAGGGTTTCAACTGCACCATTCCGCATAAGGTAAAGGTAATCGAATACTTGGACGGACTCGGTGAATCCGCCTCCCTCATGGGAGCGGTGAATTGCGTGGTCCGAAAGGACGGTCAATGGATTGGAGAGAATACTGATGGCAAGGGCTTCGTTTCCTCGCTTCGCGAACTCAACGACCCCAAGGGTAAGAAAGCTCTGATTTTCGGAGCAGGTGGCGCCGCCCGGGCGATCAGCGTGGAGATGGCCCTTGCCGGAGCATCCTCCATTCTTCTGGTCAACCGTTCCGCGGACCGGGGCGAGGAACTCACTCAACTGCTCAACGAAAAACTACCCTGCTCCGCCGAGTTTCTTTTATGGGACGGAACAGTGGTCATTCCCGAGGACGTGGACGTGGTGATCAACGCGACCTCCATCGGGTTGTTCCCGGACGTTGATGCCCAACTAGACTTTAATCCCGAAAGCCTGCATTCGGGAATGGTGGTGGCGGACGTTATCCCCAATCCCCCCGACACCCGTCTAGTCCGGGATGCCCGGGCCAAGGGATGCAAAGTCA
>NZLE01000039.1 GCA_002692605.1 Opitutia bacterium | reverse complement strand
GCTGTGAAAACAGCGGCGATTATGAAAAAAAAGATTTTGTGAATGAACAAGACTTAGAATCGGGCATTGAGAGTTAATCCAACCCCACTATCCAAGTTTTTATAATCGTTGGCAGTATCGCTGGAGTCTCTCAGAGTATAGGCGGCGAAAAATCCAAGATCTACGGAATCTGCAAGAGGATATTCAGCTTTCAAGGAGAAGTTGTGAGTGGTATCGTCACGATCCGAGTTCGAACCATTCTCGAAGGTCTTATAGCTCAGTAGGTATTTGGGTGAGATGGTCAGGTCTCCCTGTATGTATCGAATGCCATAGGATGCGGCGATTTCAAAATTATCGAGCAGATCTTCCCCATCCGTACCAATGGCTGCTATGGTCGTGGAGTGTTGCCCAACGTATGCATCAAAAATCCCCGTTGTTTGGTCATTGATCCTGTTTGCTTTCATTACACCAACGTTGGGAAAGAATTCACTGTAATCCTCCGTGTCGAATTCAGCGCTTCTGTCATTTACGTAATTCACGCCGATTCTTGCCGACCAACCATTTCCGTACTGAGCAAGAAGCAAGGCATAAGCGGAAGTGGAATTATAATTGAATGATCCCAAGTTTGATTCGGCGTAATCGTTGACTGTCCAACTCGCTCCGACATAGGGTGTGACCACTGAGTTATCCGTTTCAATGATTCCCAATCCAGCACCTCCGTAGAAGGTATTGGTCCACATGGCTGTTTTCAATTGTTTGAGGTCTCCCTTTTGAGCCAATGGATTGGAGCGGTAAAAATACTTTGAATCGTAACCGAAAAACGCGGAAACGCCGTCCTTCTTAAGTGAAATCGGACGTTGAGCTCCCGTGTCGCTTGCAGCAGCCTCTCCTCCGGAAGCTTCCTGAGTACCGCCGGTGTTACCCGTTAATGGAGCAGGTTGCTGACGATCGGTGCCTTCAATTCTAGACTGAACTTTCGCAGCATCTTGTGCATACAAGGAGTAAGAGAAGACAGATGCGAGAAGTATGATTGATTGTAATATTTTCATTTTATGAAATGGTATGACTTGAGAAATTATTGCGCTCTAACTCGGATTGCAGAAACACCATTTCCAAGAGCTTGCAAGGAATCAATGTGCCCGCCGGTGGTTCCATCAAAATCGGAAGATTGCAAGGCTTGGCCTCCATTGATTGCACCGTGCGTGACGTCGGTGAGATTAACTCCTCCGACTACAGGTGAGCTGTATGTCCCGAAATGAAGGGAACCGTCCCGACTCCGAAGCATAACTTCGGCAGTGGAGGGAAAGTCAACGTCATTGAGATTGATTGTAATAGCCTCCATGTAAACGTCGTCCAATCTGCTTCCCGAAAAATTTAGTCCGTTCACTTGAATGAGATCGTTTGCGTACAGGTAAACATTATCCGGATCGGAGGTAGCGGAGTTGGCGTTTCCAACGACGAAATCGGCTTTGGAGATATTTAGGGTGCCGAGCGTACCGGCTGCCAGATTTCCGCCGGTAGTGATGGTGGTATTGAAGAGATACATACTGTCCGCTTCCGTACCCCCAGCACCCAAAGCAAGATTGGAACCGGTGTAAGTGATGTTTTTGCCGTCAAGCATGAAGTCATCCGCAGCGCCCAGAACCAAAGCATGGTCTTCTGCGTCGTTGGGGTTTGTAAAAGTAACGTCTCCCGCAACCGTCATGTCTTTGGCGGCTCCGATGATGGCAATTTTACGGTCAGCTGTTGCAATCGCTTTACCGAGAGGTTCGCTAACGTCGATGGACGATCCGGATGAAGTGGTTCCCAGTGTTATGTTCGCTCCAGGAGCGAGGTTAACGTTGGTCATCGGAACGGAAAGAACCGTTGAAGTGGCATCCAAGTCACTGAAGGTGCGAGACCCGGTAAGGGTGGAAAGGTAAGTCAGGTAATCGGAGGTCGACGTCAAACTCGATAAGGTATCATCAAGAGTACGACTGGTACCCACAACCGAATCAAGGAGGGTGGAACCTTGGGCTCCGATTGCCCCATAAGAGTTAAGTAGTTCGAGAAGTGCGACGTTGTATCCACTTGAGGTGAGGTCGGAAATCCCGATCGTGGTGGGAATGGAAGCTGTGGATGTGATGATGCGATCGACTAGCAAGGAATCGGCGACTTTTGCGGCTTCGACCAAGCTCGTTTGGTAATTGCTGCTGTAGGATGATAAAGTCGAAACGTCAATGGCCGAGGCTAGCACTAAGGATTGGAGATTCTCATCGGAGAGGACATTAAGAATCGTAGTGTCCAAGTCAGATCCAACGGTGAGGTTCTCAAGGGCTTCAACCTCCTCAACGCCAGCGTCAATCAAGTCACTAGCCTGAGTGAAATCGAATCCTTTTTTAACGGCGGCGTCGACAAAAGTGACTTGTTGCTTGAAGTTACCGCCCTTGGCTGCGACTTTTCGGAGATTTTCAACTCCCAAAGTCAGTGCGTCGGTGACTGAAACCGCACCCGAGCGGACGGCTACAACCAAAGGATTCCCTTCCGTTGCACCACTTGCGGCAGTGGTAGGTTGAGAAGCGGAACCGGTAACAGCGGTTTCTGCGGCAGTTCCGCCGGTATCACCGCCAGCATCACCGCCAGCACCATCTTGGGATTCCTCTTCCTCTTGCCCGAAGCTGACAACAAAGGGAATTATGAAAATTAGTAAAAATAAGACCTTGGATGGTTTGAAACAATTCATATCAGTATGTGATTTATTGGGAATTTTCTATTTTTGACGTTTGAATAGCAAACTCAAGCTTTTTTGTTGCCAATAGGAAATTTATTATGGAATTGGTTAATATAAGATCATGGTGCCGAGGGCGAGACTCGAACTCGCACATCCTTGCGGACACTAGAACCTGAATCTAGCGCGTCTACCAATTCCGCCACCCCGGCAGTTCATCTACAGATAAATTAGTATTCGACCTTGGTCGAGTAAAAAGGAGAAACCCTATCCGCTTCTTGAGAAAATCAAAGGAATTTTGCGAACTCTTTCACCATTTGCGTGCCTTTCCAAATAAGGATCGGATTCGATGGACTCGTTCTTATCCAAGAGATCAAGTGGATCAAAAACATGGGAAATTCTGCGAGCGACGGGGTTGAGGAGGCTTGAGATGGGAAGGGTTTTCTTGTTCAAAACGTAAGTTTCCAATGGGTATCTCATGGATGAATAGCGATTAATGCAGTCTTGGATGTGTTTGCTGTTGGTATTTTTCCGATTCGTGTAGCAGATTGCGTCTGCGAAATGAGAGCAACCATCCAACCATAAGTAAAGGTCTTGTTTATGCGCGAGTTTTTCGGAATCTAGAAACACTAAAACCCTACCCAAACTCAGATCAGGATATAGGGCAAGCAGGCGAAGAGTTGCTTCGATTTGATCGGCCACTTGAAGATCATTGGAAAGGAATAGAATCCATTCCTCAAACTCTGTTTCNCTTGCGATCGTAAATTTGAAATCTTTATCATCCCATTCCCAAAAGTTCGAAATCGTTGCGTNCTGAGNCGCACCATCTTTGGGNCATAAGATCAGAGACTTATTANTTGNGTTGGGTTCGATGGCAGAAAAGAGATATTTGTNAGCTGAAGATCCNGGAGTGGCCAGGATCAGGTGAAGNATCCCTTTCATTGGTTTAGCCCGAAAAATCAAAAGAGAGGCATTGAGCGTGATGCCTCATCCGGTGATCGACCAGTACCAATGACGTCATGGCTTCAACAATGGGTACCGCCCGGGGCAGAACGCAGGGGTCGTGACGACCTCGACCGATCAATTCCGTTTCCCGACCATCTTGATCAACGGTTTGCTGAGGTTTCAGAACCGTTGCGGTTGGTTTGAATGCGGTACGAAAATAGAGTTCTTCTCCATTTGTAATTCCGCCTTGCAGCCCTCCCGATCGGTTGCTTGCTGTGCGTACTTGGCCATCCCTCTCCTCGAATGCATCATTATGCTCTGATCCTTTCATGAAAGTACCCTGAAAACCACTGCCCACTTCAAAGCCTTTGGTGGCAGGCAAGGACAACATTGCTTTTGCCATATCAGCTTCAATTCGATCAAATACGGGAGCGCCCCAGCCAATGGGAAGTCCCTGGACCCGGCAAAGCACAGTTCCGCCCACTGAATCTCCGCTTTTTTTGGCCTTGATTATGAGTTGCTCCATTTTCTTGGCGATTTCGGGGGCAGGACATCGTGTGGGAGATGCCTCTAC
The DNA here is from genome assembly GCA_002692605.1 of Opitutia bacterium. Lineage (GTDB taxonomy): Bacteria > Verrucomicrobiota > Verrucomicrobiia > Opitutales > Seribacteraceae > Seribacter. Next base: position 36,296 of record NZLE01000039.1, on the reverse strand, counting down.
ACTTTCAAGAGTGGGGAACTCTTCCAATTCGGGGGCTTGCAAGTGGTGGATTCTCTCGACGTAAGCCCGAATGGATACGCCGTCGAAGGAAAGAATTTTTTGAGCAATGGCTCCTGCGGCAACTCGAGCGATGGTTTCGCGAGCGGATGACCTTCCGCCTCCCTCATGGTTGCGAATTCCAAACTTACTTTGGTAAGTGAAATCGGCGTGAGAGGGACGAAACTTCGATTTCATCTCATCATATGCCTTGGGTCGGGCGTCTTGGTTGCGCACGAGCATGGCAATGGGAGTGCCAAGGGTTCTTCCTTCGAAAACTCCCGACAGAATCTCAAGGGAGTCTTTTTCATCACGGGGCGTGGTGATCTTACTTTGTCCGGGGCGTCGTCGGTCCAAAAAGGGTTGGATATCAGACTCGCCAAGGGGGAGATTGGGAGGGCATCCGTCCACGACCACGCCAATCCCCCCCCCGTGGCTTTCACCCCACGAGGATATCCGAAATAAGGCACCGAAAGAATTTCCCATCATCTGATTATTTCCAAATAACCAACGGAAGGCAAAAATAAATTTGAAATAGACAAAGGGCCAAGGCATCAGGGAATTCGAAATTTCGACTGCATGGATATTGCCTTGGGTATTTTGCATGCGGGCGATGCAATGCGCAAAGAATGAGAAAAGGCATTGCATGACGCCGCCAAAAACTTATAATGCATTTCCTAGGTCGGGTCCCATGCGACGACAATTGGATGAACCCCGTCAGGTCCGGAAGGAAGCAGCGGTAATCGCAATGGTCGTGTGCTGTGGGGTGCCTGGCCTTTTTTGCATCCACCTGAGTTCAAAAACTTTTTAGGACAGTTTCGCTTGCATGAACCCTTTTAAACTCGCAAAAAGGAAATGAATGACCAAGCAAGCTTATCAAGTCATTGCCAGAAGATGGCGCCCGCAACAGTTTTCGGAACTGGTCGGTCAGGATCATGTCGTAAGGACTTTGGGCAATGCCATTGAAATGGAGCGGATTGCCCACGCTTATTTATTCGTGGGTCCTCGCGGTACCGGTAAGACCACATCAGCCAGACTTTTCGCCAAATCCCTGAATTGGGAGGATGGGCCCTCACTTGAAGTTCCTCATGAGTCCGAAATCGGACAATCGATCATGGAAGGTCGTTGCTTGGACGTCATTGAAATTGATGGGGCATCGAACAATTCAGTTGATCAGGTGCGAGAACTGCGTGACGAGTGCCAGTATGCTCCTTCTCAATGCCGCTTCAAAATCTACGTCATTGATGAAGTGCATATGCTGAGCCAAGCCGCGTTCAACGCTTTGCTTAAGACATTGGAAGAACCCCCCCCGCACGTTAAGTTCGTATTTGCGACCACCGAGTCCCAAAAGGTTTTGCCCACCATCGTCTCAAGGTGTCAGAGGTTTGAGTTCCGGTCGATCCCAGTGGATCTTATCCAGGGCAAGCTTTCCGAAATTTGTGATAAGGAGTCCATCACCGTAGAGCCTGAAGCATTGCTGGCGATTTCCCGAATGGCAATGGGTGGAATGAGGGATGCCCAGAGCATTTTGGATCAAATGATTTCATTCTGTGGGAAAAGGGTTTCTCAGAAGGACGTTTTGGAAGTTTACGGTTTGGTTTCTCAGGAAGACATTGAAGAATTGGGCGACTGTCTTTTGCGAGGAGATCACGGGAGAACCCTCGAGATGACGGATTCATTTGTATCTGAAGGGGTTGATTTTTATCGGGCTTTGCTGGATACGGCTGATTTTTTCAGGAATCGATTGGTCGCTGATCTCAGTGACCAAAGCACCCAAGCGTACCCAGAACAATCAGTCAGAATCCTCGACGCCTTGCAGGCGGGCGAAGACTTGGTCCGAACGGGCTTGTCTGAAAAAACGAATTTTGAAGTCACCATGTTTCGAGCAATTGAGGCGGGGAAGACCCGCTCCATTGATCAGTTGATCAGAAGAATTTCAGGCATCTTGCCCGAGGAGCTTAAAAAAAAAACTGAATCTTCCCTAGCGGTCGAAACGAAGGTTGTTGCGGATGACGTGCCTTCAAGTCCACCTGATGAAGACCTTGGCTTGGAAAGTTCTAAATATGACTCGAAAACCTATGGCTCGGATCTTGTTCAATCAACCCCTGTGGCAATCAATCATCCGTCTGAAAAAAGGCTACTGGAAAAGAGCGAAACCGGACAGGGTTCAATCGGAGAGCCAACTTCTCAATTTCATGAAGGAATGGATGATCAGGTCGTTTCGAGCCAAGAGAAGAATCCGGACAGGATTGAGGAGAGAATCACATCTTTGCCGCCAGCTTTACGAAATTTGTTGCAAGAAAAGTTTAGAGGAAGATTCGTTGCCATTGAGAAGATCAATCGAGATCTTTTACTTTGAGAAAAAAAGGTAAAAGTCACTAGTTTGGTTGCCGTACAATCCATCCTATCTCATTTTCCACAACCCATCCTTTTTTTCTGGAATCTCTCGTTCTGAGTAGATACCAATGCTCGCCCGATTGGCTTTCGTGACTTTTGAGTGTGCCATCTTGGTTCTCATCCAAAAATAGACTCTCACCGGCTTTGACAGTGGTATTCGAAGAGCTATTCGCCCCTGCAAACCTTCTGAGGGCAATCTCACCGGATTGGTTTTGATCCTTTGTCATATCGGCAAGAGCGATGATCTCGCGAGACAGCAGAAATTGGTTGGCCCGAGAAGTCTTCATCGCCCAAATGGAAAATACGCAAGTTGCTATCCAGAGAATCGCCAACCATGGAAATCGTACGAAAACCCACCGGCGGAAAAAAAGAAAGGCAAAAACGAGTAGACCGCACCAAAAGATTGTTGGAGCGAAAATTGCCCAAAAGAAGTGACTTCCTGATCCAAAATAGCCATTGGTCAGTTGGTTGTTGGTTTCAATTCCTGCGATTTCGGATGCAAAAGCCAAGTTGGCTGAAAAATCGCGATTGGATGGATCGAGAAAAAGAGCTTTGCGATAGTTTAAGATGGAGCGACCGTAGTCTTCCATTTTGAAATAAAGATTCGCCAAGTTGCCGTGGAGGTTTGCGGAGTGGCTGATTTGAGCAGCCTTTTCGTAAGAACGAATCGCGGAAACGAAATCTCCGGAAGCCTCCGAGCGCACCGCATCATAAAATAGGCGATCAGGATTTTTCGCGAATGAACTTAGCGGTATAGTGAGGCTCACCGTAGTCAAAATAATCTTAGGTAAAAAGTTCATTTTATTTTTTTAAGGATTCGAATGGCTTCTTGGTAATTTTCTTGAAGAGAGACTTGAGTGGAGTCTCCTTTGGCAAACTCAAGGTCATCGCATTTTTGCAAGAGATCTTCGAGGTTTTCAATGAATGAGCTTGAATTGCTTTCCTTTTTGATCAGGGAAAGTAATTCACGACTGGATAAGGAAGAGGGATTGCGGTGTTTGCTCATTTTGCCCACTTTCATTCGGACCAATCCTTTGAAGGATCGGAAGAAGAGTTCCGTATCCTTGTGAGACAGGCTTTCTTTCATCTTTCTGGCGAACTGATTTTCCTTTTGTCTGAGATTATCCCTTTTTTGGTTCCTTCTTTTGCTTCCCAGAATCAGTAAGGTGACAAAGGCTGAAAGTGGGATGGTTTGAGCACCCCAATAAAACCAAGGGCTCAGCGAAGTCGAGGGATGTAAATGGAGCACCCATTCTCCTGGTTCGCTTTCGGTTTGAAAAAGATCGGTTACGGGAATGAGGGGTTCCTCGGAAGCTTCTTCTTGAGGAGCGTTACTTGGATCGATCCACTTCTCTCCAGGATCTACGCGAACCGTATGGCTTTGAGTTGAGGTTGAAAAATATTGTTCCTTGGACGGATCGAAATAGGAAAACAAAACCTCTGGAATCTCAAGTATCCCGGCCTTGAGCGGGGTGATGACATATTCGAAGCTTTGTTCGCCTTGATGTTTGGTTCTTTCGCTTCCTGAAAAGGAGAAGGAGGGAGGACCAACTTTAAAATCGGTGGAAGGAGCAATGGCGGGTGCGGGTATCGCGGCAAAATTACCGTTTCCTCTTAGCGTGAAGGTTAGTCTAATCGGGTCGCCAAGCGAAACTCGCTCCTTATCAATGGACGATTCGGTCAGGAAAGAGCCAATTGCTCCTTGGAAATGAGGAGGACGTTGATCTTTGGGGGGTGAGCGTACTTCAATCCAATTTTTTTCCGAAGTTACTTTAATGGATTCATCCCGTCCAAAACCGAAGAAAGGGTCATTGAAAAAAGGGTTATTGAATGGCGATCCGCGCTGATTCTTAGTGCGTACCCGAATATTTGTGTCAAAACTCAATGATTGATTTCCCGTCATTGCCGCGGTCAAGCCTACGGTCCAGGTGAAGACGGAATAAGTTTTGTTTGACCGGATGACGTTGCGCTGTTCGGTAGGTTGATCGAGTTCCGTTATTGAAAAGGCGTCTCCCGTTTTCAAGGGAGGTCGCTCGACTCTCGTCACCGGTAAGCGATCCCAAAGAAACAATCGAATTTCAGCGGCAACGGTTTCTCCGAGAAAAAGGAATTCTCTCGGGTTGACGAATTCGATGAAAGCTGCCTGACGCAAGTCGGCCTCTTGTTGTTTCTGTTCCTGCTGCTTGAGCAAATCCTGTTGATTTGGGGCAAGCACTTGTAAAGTGGCAGCAGGCACTTGATGGGATTTTCCTCCTATGCTTAGGTTCCAATTGGGGATTCTGAAATTGCCTTGTCTGTCCGGTTTCGCTTGAAAACTCAATTCCAGTCGTACGGAGGGAACGCCATTGATGAAACTTGCGGAACGGAAGGTTTGGGGATTTCCGGAAAGATTCAATCCGGGAACGCTGGGAATCGATCCTTGAGGATTCTCTTGGGTTCCATGAATGACGATCTTGTAGACAGACAGATTACTCAAGGTAATGCTTGCGGGTTGAAAACTTGAATCGATTCGAATCTCACGGTTTTGACCGTGGCAGGTTATCGAATTCCATTGAATGAAGAGGGTGAGGAGCATGAGCCACCTCAAATAATGGGGAAAAGTTTGCAATGGGTACGGCATAAGAAAAAGATCAGTAGTCTCTCCCGCTTGCCGTTGCTTGGACTTCGCGAAGATTTGGATCCAATGGTTCGCTTTTCGATTCCATTTCCTGCAGGAGTCTTTCGTAGAGTGCGTTGACTTCCTGAGGCAGGGGTTCTCGTTCTTCAACGGACGAATCGTCTTGGCTATTGGGAGAGTCGGATGGCTCGGAAGAACCATCCTGGTTTTCTTGGTCGGAGGCATTCGATTGTTCGTTCTCTTCCGAGTCATCCTGAATCCCAAAATCCAGTTGTTCGGAGGAGGACTCGAAATTGGTCCAAGCCAGATAGGATTTCCTTGCATCAAGTGGAAAAGTGACGTTCGCATCGGGGTTATCGGGAAGGACGCAAACCGAATACTGTCCAGGTGGTACGGGTTGGGCAAAAGATCCGTCCTCTTGGGGCTTGAAAGTGGTTTCGTTTTCATCCATTGCAAAATTTCCATTTTGATCCAAATACAAGGTCGCGTTCTTAAAACCGCTTTCAGTGCTTTCCCTGATGCCATTACCGTTCTTATCTCCCCAAACTTGGCCGATCAGGAGTGGAGCCGCTCGATAGGGAATGGCGAGCAGTTTTTCTCCGGGACTTTCTATTTTGACCAAGTGGTTTTTTACCACATTCGGATTGAGTGGAGGAGGAGGAGCGGGAAACATTGGCATGAGGCGAACGGTGGTTGATCCGTTCGAATCCTCAATTTTTGAGTCAAGCTCCAGAGAAACGGGGTATTTCGAAGAGATCCATTCGAAGGCAAAGAAACCGTCTTCATTCGTTTGCACCGAAGGCTCGTTGGAGGAGTTGTGCTCCCCGTTGCCGTCCTTGTCCCAAAAGACAAAACCTTTAAGGCCGGGTTCGTTTTTTTGAGAGTTTCCGTCTCCATTCAGGTCCCTCCATATTTTTCCAGTCACTTTTGATACCAGAGATTGAATTCTCTTTTCGATTTGTTGCTTCAAGGAAGCGAGATTTGCGGAAGCTTTCTCATTCCCATCAAGTTGAAAGGCCGCATCATAGAATTTCAGGGCTTTCTCCCAACTCCTGCGGGCTTCTCCGACGTTTTGCTCGTCGAGCCAGAGGTTGGTTTTTCTGTAAAATAGATTTCCCAAGGCATTGAGACCTATCGATTGAAGATTTGGATCATCAACGGAGGCATCCAAACTGCGTTCCAGAAATTGATTGGCTTCCGTAAGCGAACCTGCTTCCAGGTGGGCAAGCCCTGCGTTAAGAAAAAGTTTTGGGTCAATGGGTTTATCCATTGTCTTGGTTGCATTAATTTCAGCGTCGTAGAACAATGCGGCCTTCCTTGGGTTGCCATCTCGCAAGGCATCTTCGGCGTTTTTAACGTTATCTCTTTTGAGACACCCAACTAGGAGAATAATGGCAAGAGTGAGGCAGGTGGTTCCCCAACGAGTTAATTTTTTTCTTCCGGAGGTTGTAAGATCTTCGATGAAGAGAAGGATCAGAGCCAGAAGGGCAAAGGGGAAAAAACGCTCTATGGGCAACTCGCTTGACAAAAGTTCCCTCTTCTTTTGCTGGCCAATTGATTGTAAGCGCTGAAGGGTTCGTTCGAGCCCTTCACCCGTGGGACCCAAGGGAAAGTAGACTCCACCGGTTGCCTCGGCAATCGCACGCAGGGAATTTTCATCCTTTTTGCTTACGATGGTTTCTCCTTGTGGATTGGTGAGAAAATTCTGCGCGGGCTGACCAATGGGATCGAGAGGGATACGGTCCCCCTCCTTCGAGCCAATTCCGATTGTAAAAATACGAATTCCTTCTTTGGCCGCCTGCTTTGCCCTCTTGAGTCCTTCACCTTCAAGATCCTCGCCATCGGAAAGAAGAATCAGAAACCGGTCCGAATCGTCTTGTGAAAAAGAACGAGAAGCCTCATCGATGGGCTTGGATAAGTTGGTGCCTGGGTTTTTGATGAGACCAATCGTAAGGTCTTCAAGTGTCTTAACGAAGGCCTGATGATCCAAAGTCAACGGGCATTGCAGGAATGCAGAACCTGAAAATGCGATCAGTCCTAGGCGGTCACCACGAACTTTTTCCATTAGATTGGTCATGCTGAGTTTCACTCGTTCGAGGCGATTGGGCCGAACGTCTCTGGCAAGCATGCTCTTGGATACGTCAATGGCTACGAGGATATCGATTCCAGTTGGTTCGCTGGTTCTTTGCCGAGTTCCCCATTGCGGTCGCGAGAGAGCTATGAAAATCATGGCAAAGCAAAGAAGCATGAAAGAGAATTTAATTTTTTGTTGAAAGGGAGACCATTCGGGAATGAGCTTAGGCAGAAGCTTTTCCGATACCAACAAGGAGAGTTTGGTTCTTCTGCTTTTTTCCGAAAATAGAAAAAGGAGGATCAATCCGCAAATGACAACCGTTCCGAGGTAAAGAAATTCAACTTGGGCGAATGGACTCATGGAATTCGAAGCAGAACAGTCCGCGAAAGAAGGATTTCGATAAGAAGAAAAATTGCCGCCAAGCCAAGCGGCCACTGATACAAATCCAAGAAAAGAGCATTGACGTTCAGTTCGACTTCGGTCTTTTCCAAACGATCGATTTCGCTGTAGATGGAACTCAGTGAACTCTTGTTCTTCGCTTCGAAGAAAAGAGCTTTGGTTTTTTCGGAAATTCTTTTGAGGATTTCCTTATCAACTGGGTAATCGGCAACTTGAACAACGGGGTTGCCATTTGCATATCTCATCAAATCTCTGGATGATGGATCAAACAGATAGGTTCTGGTTCGTCGGTTGGTGCCTATCGCTATGGTGTAAATCTTAATATTGTCCTTTAGGGCGCCGTCTGCGTAAATCAAGGGACTGTGTGGTGGTGTCGGTTCGTCTTTTCCATCCGTAAGCAGAATAAGTATCTTTGATTTGGATTCGAGCGGACGTAAGCGGTTGATGCCTTCCGCTAGAGCCGAACCAATGTTGGTTCCGGTTTGATGAGTCAATCCCACCTTTAGTCGATCCAAATTTCGATGAAGATATTCTTTGTCCAGAGTCAAAGCGCTCACCAAATAGGGGTTGACCGAAAAGGCAACCAAGCCCAGTCGGTCGTGGTTTCTTTTGTCAATGAACTCTTTTATAACTTCTTTTACGACGTCCAACCTCGTTACCTCCCCTTTACCATCTTCACTCATGTCAAGAGCCAGCATGGAAGCCGAAAGGTCGATGGCTAGAACGATGTCAACGCCACTTGAACGAATGGTCTCCGTACTTTGATCCAATTGCGGACGACTCAAGGCAAGAACGACAAAGATTATGGAAAAACTTCGCAGGATACGGGGAAGCCGGTGAAAGTGCTTTGGCCCAAAACTTTTGGTTTGGCGGATCTTGGCTAGGCTGGGGTATTGAATGGACGGTTTGCGAACCTTTCCTTTTGAGTGAAGCCATGCGAGAAAGGGAATCATAAGCAGTAAGATCAACCAAAAAGGTTCGGCCAAATGAAGTTCGCTCCAATCAAATTCTTCAATCATTGCGACTTCTCCGCTTGAACGGTTCCCGAATTTAATCTTTTTTCCTCCTCGAATTTGGCATACGTATCCTTGACCAAATGCAAGGCGGACTCCAAAAGATGGTCAGTCTCTTTGCCGTCAGTCCTTTCCTCCGAGTATTTTATGAGATCTCCAATTTTCACGAATTCGCGGAGGGAATCCTCGTAGCGGTTTTTAAAAAACGAGTGAGAGGCGATTTCCCGCATGAATTCCTCACCGGTCAATTCCATCGCCGGAAAACGGAAAAGCCTCTCTATGTAAACGCGGAGGATTTCTGACAGCTTGAAAACGAAAGGTTTCGGCAAAAGTCTCGGTCTTTGTGACTGAAGTTCATTTATCGCCTCAATGGCGTCTTCGTAGGGGTCGATCGGAGGGCTTGGTTCTTCGACTTGGGATTGGTCCTTTTTTCTTTTGAGGAAATACCATGCAATCACCGAAAGGAGAAAGCACGATAGAACGACAATAATAAAGGTCAGGTTCTCACTTACGATTTCTCCAACCGACTTGAAAACGGGTAAGGGGTTGTCCGATTTTACGGACGGGTCCAACAAATAGGATTTTTGCAAGACTGTTTGAGCAAGCATAATCATTTTTTATGTCTGCGACTGATTCGCCCTCTGAAGAATTCTTTGAGGGATTTGACATATTCCGCTTGGGTTGAGAAGGAAAAGGTGTCGATCCCGCGTCTTCGGAGTCTTTGATTGAAGCGTTCCAGTGAATCCGCGCTTACCCGAGCAAATTCTTCCCTGAAGTGAGGGTTCGACGTGTCAACGAGTTGGCTTTCGCCGGATTCGGAATCTTCGAGCAGGACCAGCCCGGCATTAGGAATAGCTTGCTCGCAGGGGTCTTGTATTTGAGCGCAGACCAGGTCGTGTTTTCTTTTCGTGGATGCAATTTCTCTAAAGAAAAGGTCTTTCGCGGATTCGTCCCCGGAATCGTATTCCGGTATGATGAAATCAGACAGAAAAAAGACTACCGCCCTTCGCCTAAGAACCCGATTGATAAAACGGATTCCCTCATTGAGGTTGGTCCTTTTGCTTTGGTTTTGGTGAAAGAGAATTTCCCTTAGGATTCGCAACACGTGTTTTTGACCTTTGGATGGCGGCAGGTATTTTTCGGTTCGATCGGAAAATAGAAGAAGACCGATTTTGTCCCCGTTACGATTCGCGGCAAAGGCGAGGAGCGCGCCAAGTTCAGCCAATCTTTCCCGTTTGCTTCTATGGGCGGAACCGAACGAACCGCTCTCGCTCACGTCGATTGCCAAAAGAATCGTCAGTTCTCGTTCCTCTCGGTATTGTTTGACGAAGGGAGCTCCCATTTTTGCCGTGACGTTCCAATCTATCGATCTCACTTCGTCCCCAGCCTGGTATTCCCTGACTTCTTCAAAATCAATTCCTTGCCCCTTGAAGGCGCTGTGATAGGAGCCGGCAAGAGCCTCTGACACCAAGCGATTCGAACGGATTTCTATTTGCCTGACCTTGCGTAGGATCTCTCTGGTGAACTCTTGGTCGGGTTCATTCATGAAGAGTGGTGGGCGGTGTTATGGCCGTTTTGATTTAGGGCACGGGCACAGTCTCAAAAATCTTTTGAATGATATCGTCGCTAGAGACATCCTCGGCTTCTGCCTCATAACTAACGATCACCCGATGCCTTAATACGTCCAAACCCACGTCTTTGATGTCTTGCGGAGTAACGAAGCTCCTACCATTCATAAACGCCACCGCTTTCGAAGCCAAAGCCAAGCTGATCGTGGCTCGGGGTGAGGCTCCGAATCGGATGAATGCGCTTAATTCCGATGCTCCGTAACGGTCGGGTTGTCTAGTGGCCAAAACAACGTCAACCAAATAACCTTTCAACTTATCATCCAAATAGACTCCATCGACCATTTTTCTAGCTCTAAAGAGCGTTTCCGCATCAACGACGGGGTTTGCCTCATGCTTTACGGAAAGGTTGGCGTTGGCTTCCAAAATCTTCAATTCTTCCTCACGGTCCGGATAATCAATGATGAGCTTTAACATGAATCGGTCCATTTGAGCTTCAGGCAAAGGGTAGGTGCCTTCCTGATCGATGGGATTTTCAGTTGCGAGAACGAGGAAAGGTTGAGGCAGTGGGTAGGTTTCGTCTCCGATCGTAACTTGTCTTTCCTGCATGCCTTCCAAGAGCGCGCTTTGCACTTTGGCTGGAGCGCGGTTGATTTCATCGGCCAAAAGCAGATTCGTAAAGATTGGACCTTTTTTGGTGGTAAACTTTCCTTGGTTCGGACTGTAGATCAAGGTTCCAATCACATCAGCGGGCAAAAGGTCGGGAGTAAACTGGATTCTTTTGAATTCAGCCCGCATGCATTGTGAGAGCGTTTTGACGGCAAGTGTTTTTGCCAAACCAGGTACTCCTTCCAGGAGGACGTGCCCATTTGCCAATAGACCTATGATCAAGCGATCGACCAAGTATTTTTGACCCACGATCACCCGACCAATTTCCTGCCTCAACAAATCCACCCATGCGGCTTCGTGCTTTATTTTTTCCTGTTCCTCGGGAGCAGGCGCTATGTTTTGTTCAAGATCTTCGTTCATTTGGAATAAAACTCAAAGAACAGAGCGTAAACAAACTCAAAATTTGTCCAAGGCAAAACGCTCTCAAGATGATCGAAGGATTTTCGGCTTGCGGAAGACCTATGCCTGAGGATTCTTAGGTTTGCAAATGATACTAAAACCCAAAAAATTCCATGATCAAACTAAGCAAGGAATCTAAGTACGTCTTTTCATGCCTAATGGTAGTTCCGATCATTTGGGTTATTTTGAATCACTTCGGTCATCTTGACTACCTAAAGACTAAATCCGTCGACTTGCGCTTGCAGTTCCGAGGAGAAATTCCCCAAAACTTAGAGCAAAACCTTGAAAATCAGGTTCAAGTGGAAGGAAACCTTAGTCTTCCTCGAGTTCCCAAGGTGTGCTACGTGAATTTCGATGGAGCCACTCTTTCGCGAGATGACGTTGGAGAGAGACCTTGGGACAGGGCTTTCTTTCGCGACACGTCATTGGCTTTATTGGAAAAGGGAAACGCAAGGGTGCTTGCCTTCGACTTTGGCTTTACCCCCAAGAGCATGTCAAGTATGGTTCCCAAGCAAAACTCCTTTCGAAGCGATGCTGCAATGGGAGAATTGGTGCTTAAATATTCTGACCGAGTGGTCTTGGGTTGTCTTTTTTCCGGTGTGCCGACCTCTTACGTCAAGCCTCTCGGGGCGAGTGCTTTCGCACCTTATTTCAAGGATGGTTTTTCCTTGGATTCCGAAAAGACTTATTATCCNGAGTCACCCACCTATCCTCTGATCAATTATCTGGACGGCAAATATCTAGGNAGGACCGGTTCCTTCACGGTTCCTCCTTATCGAGCGGTAGATGAGATTCCTCGCTGGGTNCCGCTGTGGTTCCCCTCGAAGGGAAAAGCTCATGCCTACAACATATTGGGAGGAAAGAGAAGCAAGTTGGAGTTCGAGCTTCCGTTGGAAAATTCGGAGGAGATTCGTTCCCTGCAGGAACAGTTGGAAGAATTTAGCAGGCAGAAGAATGACCTTGACGGTAAGTTGTCTTTAGCGGTTGGGGATTTGGGGAAATTAAGGGAAAAGCAAGCAGGCTTAGTTGAAATATTGAACTTGGAGAAATCGAATTTCGATGCGCTGAAGTCCATTGAGGANGTCGTNNATAACTTCAGGCAAACTCTCAATGCGAATCCTGTCTTGGAAGCGGTAATAACTCCCCAAATGGAATCCAAGATCTTAGAGCGCGATAAGCTTCTGGTAAAATATCTGGGCAATTCTGAAGAGGATGGACTTGGCTTGGAATTNACTACTGAAAAAGCCTCTCAAAAACTTGACGAAATCGAGGAAATTCTTTCAAACCTTGAAACTACGCTAGAGGTTAATCCCGCTTTGGAGGGGATCATACGCCCTCAGATTGATGCTCGGAGAAAGGAAAGGTCCTCGATTTTGAGCATTCTNGACAAAAATTCCTCTTTGCAGGAGTTACCGCTTTCGAACGAGAAGGTTAGAATTGCCGAGCAGAATCTACGAGACAGGATCCAATTGCGAGAGAAGAAAGTGGAGGCAGCGACTCCTGATCTGACTAATGCCCTCAAAAGAGTTGAAGCTTTGCAAGGGGAAATGACCGATNTGACTTCCTGGACGGAAAGTCTGTCCTTGAAACTCAGTCGCCTCAAGGGNGCATCGCCGACCGAGATCATCGAATCGAACCAAACCTTGAAGCTGGTCTATGCCCGCGCGGAGGGCGAGGAGGGTGCGAGGATCTTGGTTGACAGTTTGCCCAACGAGGTGCCGCTTATGACCGAGCGTACCGTATTTACACTGGGACTGGAGGCTTTGCTCGCGTATTATGGTCTCGATGCCGATGCGGTGAAGCTTTCCCCAGATAACAGTCAATTGAAGGTGTTGTCCAGGGAAGAGGAAGTTTTGATTGCCTGTGATATGTCGGAAAAGCAGTTCGTGGAAGTGAATTGGTTCTCAAAATGGACGGAAACTCTGCCCGAAAAAAGATTGTTGCTGCAGGCCAAACGCGCTTATGGGGAGGGAAANCTTAAGGCATATTTGCAGCCNATTCCATCCATATTGAGCGTTTTTCTNAACCGGGTGGATGGAGTCGAGGTTGCCGTCGAAGTGAANGCAATTCTACGCGCCATGGAAGAATTGGGCGTGGAAGAAGATAANGTCCTNGTTGCCCGGAAGCTTTTGAACGCCAATGTCGCCGACGGTGGAATNCCTTCCTACTCGCAATTGGAGCAGGTGGTTATGGCAATCAAGTATTACTCCATTCCNCCGACCTTGGAATCANCAAGCAATCCCATGTGCGGTATGCATGACATACTTCAATATGCCGAATTTCATGATCAAGTTTCCGCAACCATCAAAGCNATTGAGAATCAGATCACAAGCCTTGCCCAAGATAAAATGAATCAGATCAACCAGGCTTTGTCGGCNAAACCCAAGGACGAGAATCTCATGCTTTTGAAGTCAAGGGTCATGGATGCAATTGCAACGAATCAAGCGAACTTGAAGGTTCAGAGAGANGAAATGGCAAGGATACGGAGTTTCTTCAAGACCTTTGAGAATTCCATCGTTCTGATCGGTCCTGAGGAGGCAACCTTTCAGGACTTGGCTCCCACGCCGTTTGACAAGGCATCCGTGCCTAAGGTAAGTGTCCATGGAAATCTAATCAAGACTCTAACCAATGGAAAGTATCTGACGCGTTTGTCCGAGCAGACTGATTATGCGGTTACCTTCCTTGTCTGTATCATTCTTGCTTTTATTTTTGTCTACCAAGGCAACGGAGCAAGTCTTCTGCAAGGGGGGGGCTTGCTCCTGCTGGGAGGCTACNTTGCGGCGGGCTTTTTGACCTTTTCCAANACACACGTAGTTTGGCCAATCACTGCTCCGGCATGCGCNGGGCTGAGTACTTCATTCATAGGATTGGCGGCAATGCTGGTCATCGAACAGAAGGCGAAGGGACGNCTCAAGGGAATGTTCGGAAGTTACGTTTCCTCTGACTTGGTCGAGCAAATGGTGGAATCAGGAAAAGAACCGAGCCTGGGGGGAGAGGAAACCCCAATTACCGCTTTTTTCAGCGACGTTCAGGCTTTTTCAAGTTTTTCCGAACTTCTCACTCCCACNGGTTTAGTCGATCTGATGAACGAGTACCTCACCGAGATGACCAATATTTTGCAGGCTGAAAGAGGCACTCTGGACAAATACATCGGCGATGCCATCGTCGCCATGTACGGNGCTCCGATTCCCATGGAAGATCATGCCTATCAATCTGTCCGAACTGCCATTCTTATGCAGCAGAAGCAAATCGAGTTGCGGGAAAAGTGGGTTCCNGAGGAGAAAAAGTGGGGCAAATGCCATGGGTTGGTCACCCAAATGCAGACTCGTATAGGTTGCAACACNGGAACCGCCACAGTGGGCAACATGGGTGCCTTGGATCGTTTCAATTACACCATGATGGGAGACATGGTCAATCTGGCCGCAAGATGTGAAAGTGGAGCCAAAGCCTACGGCGCATACATTATGATCACCGAGGAAACAAAAGTCGCATCGGAACAGACAAGGGATGACATTGCATTCCGTTACTTGGACAAGATCGTAGTGAAGGGACGATCACAACCGGTTGCCATGTATGAACCGACTGGTTTCATGAGAGAATTGACTCAGGAGACTCAAGATTGTTTGGATTGTTTCAGGCAGGGAATCGAAAAGTATCTCATTCAAGATTGGGATGGAGCCTTGAACATGTTCGAAAAGGCCAAGGCATTGGAGCCTAACAAACCTGGCGAAACTCCGGGAGTTAAGGACAACCCCTCTATGATTCTGATCGATCGGTGCAAGATCATGAAGGAAAATCCACCCGGAGACGATTGGGATGGGGTCTATGTGATGACCTCCAAGTAAGTAGCGGGTTTTGCCGTCTTTATCCTAAATAATCGGGTTCGTTTCCCTTTTTCCATTTGATGTTACAACCAAGGCTTGGAGCTTGGTCGATTGGAGCAGAGCTTTCGGTCCGTAGAGCGTCAATTGCATCCGCTAGGTCAACTCCGCTGACTTCGGTATCATTTCCCGGTCTTGAGGAGTCGTACTGGCCCCGGTAAAAAAGCTTCCTTTCCTTGTCGAACAGAAAGAAATCGGGCGTACATGCTGCTTTGTAGAGCTTTGCGACTTGTTGTCCCTCATCATGCAAGTAGGGAAATGAAAAATCTTTTTTTTCCGCTAATTCTGCCATTTTTCTAGGACTGTCCGCAGGGTAATTTTCTACGTCGTTGGAACAAATGGCAAAGCATTGAATATTTTCCTTTGACCAAAGGTTGAAACTTTCGGTCAGGTGATCCAATAAATGAATGACATAGGGACAATGATTGCAGATGAAGGCGACTAGATACCCTTCCTGATCGGAGTTTTCGGATAATCGAACGTATTTTTGTCTTCTTGGGTCGAAGAGAGAAAAATCAGGAGCTTGGGTGCCCAGAGGCAGCATTGTGGATGGAGTGGCGACCATAGAATGAAGTTAAGTTAAGGGTTTTGATTGTTTGCTGAGGACGCGAGGCGCTTGCGGTATTTGGAAAAGTATGCGGAAAGGATTTCCTTTGCCACGGGCGTTGCGGTGAGTCCGCCTTGAATGTGATCCTGAGGTATGACTCCCTCTACCAAAACTGCGATTGCAACTTCGGGTTTTTTGACGGGGGCGAAGCCAATGAACCAAGCCAAATTCAATTCCATATTTCGGTTTCTCCATTGACCGGTTCCCGTCTTACCGGCCACTTCAATGCCTTCGATCTTGCACCTGCGGGCAGTACCATTGGTAGTAGCTAATGCCATTCCCTCAATGATAGCCTGATAACCGGATGAATTTACGTCCAAAGAATTTTCTTCTCGAAGCGCGGAAGGAGCATTTCTCAAAAGAGTTGGTACGAAAGTGGTGGAGTTGTTAGCAAGTTTTGCCGCAAAACAAGCCATTTGCAGAGGGCTTTGTCGCAAACCGCCTTGTCCGATGGATATGTTGAAGGTATCCTCCAGAGTCCACTTGACTCCCAAATGATTCTTTTTCCATGCGGGGTCGGGAACGATTGGGATATCGCGTAGAGATGGAAGCTGAAGTTGCGGATTTTCAGTGAAGCCTAAAAACTTCGCTTCTTCAATGAGTGCCTCGTACCCCATCCTTTCCGCGCATTTGAAGAAGTAGACGTTACAACTTTGGGCAATTGCCTGACGAAGGGAAACTTCTCCATGGCTGCCGGGGAAAACGTGGCATTCCATTCCTCGGTGTATACCCTTGCATAGAATCTTTTCTTCCGGGTTCAGGACCGAATGTCTGATTCCTGCCAAGGCGGTCACCAATTTGAAGGGAGAAGCAGGCGCGTAGCCCGGGTGGCATGCTCGGGGCAGCCAAGCTTCCCTTCTTTGAATATGATCGTAAACCGACTGAGGTATGAAAGGGCTGAGTTCCTCCAGATTGTAAGCCGGTTTGCTGGCTAAGACCAAAGTTTCGTAAGAGTTCAGGTCCAAAAGAACGGCTGCCGCCGGGGGTAAGAGCGGAGGCGCGAGCACGTATTCCTTGCGTTCTTTATCCGGTTGAGACAAAACCCCTCTGGAGTAGAGGAGATGGAGCAGTCGATCCGCATCTTGGGTCGTTCCATTGAATCCAGCAACGGTGGATGCCTGTTCGCCGTTCAGGGGGAAGGGCGCATCGACGAATGCGGAAATCAGGAGCTCGGGGCTGAGGTCCCTTTCGTTGGTATCTTCCAGTGCCTTTCTCGTTCTTCTTTCAATGGTTTTCCTCCAGTTTGCATCGGGAAGAGTTCGACGGGATGCGACTGCATCAATCATTCTATCGAGTGATTGCTCGGCAACCCTCTGAAGATCTCTATCGAGACTCAATTGTAAGGATTTCCCCTTCATCGATGGACTTCTTTCAATCCGATCGAATCGTGAGCCCATTGGGTTCACTCGCCAAATGTCGCCACCATCCTTTCCTCTCAGGAGGCTGTCAAATTCCTTTTCGATTCCTGCTTTGCCGGTTCTTCCCTTGATCTCGAATGTGGCAAGGTCAGCCCCGGATAGAGCTTTGGGGTCAGCCTCATATCCACTGCCGACATACCCCAATACGTGAGATGCGAGAGATTTTTCGGGATAATGACGAATGGCTTCGGCTTGGACTTGGATAGGGGATTCAGGTGCAATCTCCTCGATTAGGATGGCATATTCCTCCGGTCGTAGGTTATTGGCTAACTTCAATGGCAGGACTAATCTCCTACGCCAGTGACTCTTGAGTTGATCCATGGTGATTACTTCTTCCCGCGAGGTAAGACGATTCACTTGCTCCAAGTATTTCAGAACCGTTGCATATCTCGATTCCCAGTCGATCGAAAATCCACTGGTGGAAAACTGAAAATCAGGACGATTTTCTCCCTCTCTCGGCCAAATCGATTGGATCCAATTGAAGTTGGAGACTTTGTCCTGAAGAAAAGGGATTACGCTCCCGTTATCGGCCAATTTAAAGGCGGTCGTAAACAGACCTGCGACGTTAACCTGAACTTTTTCGTTTGCAGCTTCAAAGATGATTCCAGAGCGCTTCTCCAATTCTCCTCGGTTTAGCTCGACTTCCCAATTGCCCTTCGAGTCCTGGATGACAAATTGCCTTTTCCCATTCAGAAAAACCCGTACCAATTTCCAATCCCGTTCTGTTTTTTTGGCTTGGCCGTAGAGGGTTATTTTTCTCTTTTGAACGAATTCCTCCTGGGAACATCTTACCAGCAACTGTTCCAAGGAGCAGGAATTCATATTGCTCAAATCTTCACGCAACTGTAATGCCAACTTTCTCAGCTTCACTTTGTTTTCCCATATTTCAGACTTGAGTTGCTCAATATGAAGAGTGGCGGAGAAATGAGCCCGGTTTCCGATTAACAAGTTTCCCTCTCTGTCAAGAACGTCGCCTCTTGGACCCGGACGAATGATTCTTCTCTGTCCTTGCTTTCTTTCTTTTTCCAGAAAGTCGGCGTTTTGGAAGGTTTGCCTGTAGAAAAGTACGAAGAAAAGGATCGAAAAAAGAGTCCCGAAGACGGCCTTGAATAACCAAAGCCTTCGTGATTCGGGGTGATGTTTTTCGTAGAGTTTCATATGGGTCTTTGCTCTTGTTCACCCAGTGCGCCAAGGAGTTGCAGGAGCTCCTCGCAAAAAAACGGGAACCATCGACACAAAGGAATGAAAATCAGAATCGATATCACAGAGTCCGAACAAAATCTGTATGGAGACCAAGCTGAACTAGCCTCTTTAAGAAAATAAGTGAGGATAAACCAAGTCATTGCGATCACTAAATTGGCCATGATTTGCAACAGGAAAGGTCGGATGAGTTCGCCTTGTTGCCCGATCTGTACCCATTCCGTTCCGATTAAGTGAAAAATCATCAATGCGATGGTGTGAAAGCCAAAGAAGGTGTTGTTTTGAACGTCGAGAGAAAAACCAATGACGACAATTGCAAGGGTTGCCCTAAGTCGCCCCAAATGGATGGTTGGAACTAGGAAGAAAAGACCCGGAAGATAAGCAAAGAACCCCCAGCGCCCCAAGGATGAGTTGACGATCCCCACCAGGTGAATAACCAGCACACTGCTTGCTATGATTACCAGAGCGCTAAGATTTGGTTTTCTCACTGCGATTGGAATTCGGAGGCTGGAGTAAGAACGGTTACCTCTAGAATCGAACCTAATTCTTCGTTGAGAGTAACTTGACCGATCTTGAACAAGCCATCCTCACCTCCTTCTAGTCCGAACACTTTACCAATAGGTATGCCTTCGGGGAAATTCGCGCCTAGTGATGAGGTTGTCAGGGTCAGAGGTTTTTCCCTACTTGCGAAGAGGTCTTGCGGCACATCCATGACCAAACCCTGAGCTTTTCCTCCCGGAAGGATACCGTTCCCTTGGAAAGTGACGGGTCTGTCATCACCGACAAAACGGGCTGCAATGCGAAAGTTAGGGTGGGTGAGCAATTGCACTTCGGAAGATTTTCGACCGACCTCGCTGATTCTGCCAACAACCCCTCCCTTGAAAATTACTCCCATTCCTTTTTCGAAACCCACGTCTCGTCCCTTGCGCAAGCGGATTCCCTGCCACCAACCATTCAAGGTTCTGAGAGAAATTCTCGAAACTACGGGTTTGAAGGAATTATCAGCATCCATACTGAGGGCATTTTTTAATCCCGCAATTCGCTCCTTCAAATCTCGAAGTCTTCGCTCCTCGCGTTCGAGTGTCCTGAAGCGATCCTTTTGGAGACTCAAATCGCTTTCAATCCGGCTGTTGGTCTTTGCTTTTTCGATAAGAGTTTTCTTCGAATCGCTCATATGACCCCAGAATAAGGTAAGGTCATGAATTCGAGAACTGAGATCCCACAAGGGAGCATGGAACTCCGAGAATGTGGATTTGCTTATAAGTTTCCATCCGCTGGGAAGCCCCCACCAAAGCAAAGCGAAAAGGCCTAAAAAAACAAAAGAGCGATTTTTCGATTTCAGGGTCAGCGTTCCCGACTCCGAACTTACTGGGTGACCAATCGATCAACTTGTTCGCGGCTGAGCGTTCCCAATAGATTTAGAAACTTACCCGTGCCATTGGCAACGCAACAAAGAGGATCGTCGGCTTGGATCACAGGTAAACCGGTAGCATCACTAATGACTTGGTCGAGTCCTCTGATCAGGGCTCCGCCACCAGCCAAAACAATTCCACGATCGATCAGGTCGGCAGAGTGTTCCGGTTGGCATCGGTCGAGAGCGTTCTTAACCAATTCCACAATTTGACTGACAACTTCCTTGAGAGCCTCTTCACGAATTTCCTGAGAGGTGATGTGAATTGTTTTGGGAAGGCCTGCCGTAGCATCTCTGCCTCGGACGTCCATGCTCAATTCGCCAAATGGGGCAGCCGATCCGATCTTGAATTTGATTTCCTCGGAAGTACGCTCTCCAATCAATAGACCATAAGCTCTTTTCATGTAAGCAATGATCGCTTCGTCCAATTCGTCGCCGCCTACCCGAATGCTGCGCTGGTAGGAAACCCCGGATATGGATATGATCGCAACTTCGGTCGTGCCACCTCCAATATCGACAATCATATTTGCCTCTTCTTTTTCAATGGGCAAACCGGCTCCAATGGATGCGGCCATAGGTTCCCCTAGGAGAAGGACTTCCCTGGCTCCCGCCCTGATTGCGGAATCTTTGACCGCTCTTTTCTCTACCGCAGTGATTCCGGAGGGGACGGCAATGACCACTCGAGGCGGGACAAGCTTTCGCTTATCCACCTTCTCTATGAAATATCTCAACATGGCTTCGGAAATTTCAAAGTCTGCAATCACACCGTCCTTCATCGGGCGAAGGGCCTCGATGGTTCCCGGAGTACGACCAAGCATCCTTTTTGCATCCGCACCGACTGCGCAAACCTTCTTACTCGTCTTATATCTTGCGACAACGCTTGGCTCTCGTAAAACGATGCCTCGGTCTCTCACGAAAACCAAGGTATTCGCAGTTCCTAGGTCGATGCCTATGTCGTTGGAAAGAAATCCGAAAAGGTTGCCTATCATTTGTGTTATCCCCGTATGACTATGTTTTGCATCGGAACTAACCATTGTGTCAAAGAGAAATAATTCCCAATGACAACTTTATGATATTCTTGGTTAAGCACTTTTCGGTAGTTATTTGTTTTTGATTGGGTGCGAATTAATCCGATGAGCAGCCTTGATAAGCAGCAAACCCGCGAGAATGAGAAAGATTGAATAAAATTGTCCTCTCGAGATTCCCATGATCAAGGATGCGTCCGGTTCGCGAAAACATTCGTTGGCGATTCTTGCCAAACCGTAGAAAATCAGGAATTCACCGGAAAGCCTTCCCGGATATTTCTTGGTGACGTCGGATTTCCAAAATCTCCATTGAACGAAGGCGAAGGTTAAGAGCCCTTCCAAGGCAGCTGCATAAAGTTGGGAAGGGTGGCGAGCAACACCTAATGCGAAATCCGGAGCTTTGGGGAAAAGGACCCCCCATTCGACTGTGGTTATCTTTCCCCAGAGTTCCCCGTTAATGAAGTTTGCAATTCTCCCCAAGAAAAGCCCGGGACTGACAACGCTTACGATGAGATCTCCAATCGGAAAAATCTCTTGCTTCGATTTTTTGGCATAAAAAAGGGTGGCTACGGCGACTCCGACGAATCCGCCATGGCTAGCCATACCACCTTCCCAAACCCTTAGGATGATGAGCGGATCCCTTAGGAAAGATTCCCATTGATAAAGAAGAGCATAACCAATCCTTCCACCGACAAGAACGCCAAGAACCTGAAAAGTCATCAAATTCATGATTTGTTCAGAGTCATAGGGACTGCGCTTTTCATCATGATATTTTCTCAATAGGAGAAAGGCTAAGAAAAAACCAAGCAAATAGGATATTCCATACCACCTGATTCCTCCGGGTCCCCATTCACCCCAAGAGGCTGGAAACTCCCAAAGAAAAGGACTTAAATCATGGACCCAATAAGTGGAGGCGATCATGCTTTATCGTCGGAATCATGGATTTCATCCAAGGGGTTCGTCGAGGAGTTTATTTGGTCTGCATGTTTTCTTTTGGCCAATTCTCTCATATCAACCGCCAGATCGTCGTACTCGAAGATCTCTTGACCCAGGATGCTTTCGATTATGTCTTCCATAGCCAAGACACCCACCACCGAGCCAAACTCGTCGACCACTACGCTGAGTTGGCAATGTTTGGCCAAGAGCAAGCGTAAAGCCTTGTCAGCAGATGCATTCTCGGGAATAAAAACAACTTCTTTGGATAATTGCTTGATTGGGAGTTTGGGTTTCCCTTCCACCATTGCATTATGCAAATCGCGCCTTCGGATGATTGCCGTTATGTGATCAATAGTATCGGAAAAAAGAGGAATTCTAGCAAAAGGAACGTTAGGATGCTTTTGGAAGACTTCCTCAACCGTTACCGTTTCCTCCAAGGCAAGCATAACGGTTCGAGGAGTCATGATCTCGGAAATTTGAACGTCGTCGAGCTTAAGAGCGTTAGTCACCCAATCGCTTTCCTCGTTTGTGAGAGTTCCCGCCTTCGCTCCCTTTTGAGCAAGGAGAATGATTTCCTCTTCGTCACTGTCTTCATTTTTCTCCTTTTCCGGCACAACTGCTTTGACGGTGACTTTGCAGATTTTGGAAAAAGGAGACATTAGGATACGAATCAAGGAAAGTGGGAAGACTAATTTCCCAAGCATTTCAGAACGATAGGAAACAGTCAGATTCTTGGGTAGAATTTCAGCAAAAAAAAGAATGCCGACGGTCATGCCACAAGCGAAGACGAACAGGTTGTTCCCATCTCCGCCCAAAGACTTTTCCGCCAAACCACCAACCAGGGTCGCCCCAAGGGTGTTGGCAATCGTATTGAGGCTGAGGATGGCGGAACTGGTTTCTTCTATTTCAGTTCGGAATCGCTCAAGCATCTTGCCTCTTTTGGGAGAAGTTTTCTTGAGGTTTTCAATTTCAGCGGAGGTTACGCTTAGAATCATCGCCTCAAGGGTCGAACAAAGTGCCGAAATTCCAATTGTCAGGCCGATGGCAATGACTAAATCGGGAGTCATCGCACTATTTTAGGTTGGTCTTTGACAGAGCCAGATTGCATTGATAGGGACTAGCAAATCCATTGTGCCTTTCCAAGGCAAGCAAGTAACATCATGAATAGTCTGAGAAAATTACCACTGCATCAATATCACCTTAGCAAATCGGCTAAGATGTCTCCTTTCGCAGGTTGGCAAATGCCAATCGCATATGGTAGTTCCATCGAGGAAAACAAGCAAACTCGCTCGACTGCCTCTCTTTTTGACGTGAGTCATATGGGGGAAATTCAAGTTTCGGGGAAGGATGCCTTGAATTTTTTGAATTACGCTTTCACAAACGACATGAGCGGTTGTAGGGTAGGTCGGGCAATCTACTCTCCACTCTGTTTGGAAACGGGCGGTACGGTCGATGACGTTATCCTGTACCGCAGAGCGGAGGATGATTTTCTTTTATGCGTCAACGCATCAAACGTCTGCAAGGATTTCGATTATCTCAAAAAACAAGGAAAAGAATTCAATTGTAGCATAGTGGATTGTTCGGATTACTACGGCCAAATTGCAATTCAGGGGCCAAAGAGTGGAGAAATTGTGAAAGATCTTTTCTCAGATGAGGTTTTTTCATTGAAAAAGATGAGCTTCATGGAAGTTGAAATGTTTGGAGCTGAGGCGCTGATAGCAACTACCGGATATACGGGGGAAGATGGTTACGAAATTTATCTTCCTTCCCGATCTCTGTCGGAATTCATGGACCTACTCGAACCGGCGCTAAGCTCGGGGAGGATGGGTTGGGCGGGTTTGGCGGCGAGAGACAGTCTTCGCTTGGAAGCGGGGTACCCCTTGTATGGAAATGAACTGAGTTCCGAAATTTCTCCAATTCAAGCTGGTTTGTCATGGTCGGTTGATTTGAAAAAAAGTAGCTTTTTGGGCAAGGACAGCCTACTTTTGGAAAAGGAAGGGGAAATTCCGGGTAAGGTCTTTCATTATCAAGTGGACGACCGAAAGATACCAAGATCCGGAGCCCATTTGCGCTTCAAGGACCAAATTGCCGGAGAAGTGCTTTCGGGAGGTTTTTCTCCCCTGACCCAGACCCCGATCGGTAGCGCTTTCGTGAAATGCGAATTTTTCTCCAATCTTAATCAGGGAGAATGGTTTGCCGAGGTGAGGGGACAAGCTGTTCCAATCGAATTCGGAAAACCCGTTCTGAGGAAAAGGGGGTAGTCCACCCCTTATTTGTCTTGAAAGCCTTTGATGACTATATCCACGCCACCAAAGTTNGAGAAATTAAGGTTTTCGACCATGATCTTTTCAATTTTATTTCTCAACANGGTGCGGATTTGCTTGATGTCTCCCTCGGGATTAAGACTNAAACGGACATGCAANCGAATCGTNCCCCGGTTGGATTTGATTTTCGTAGTGGGGGCATCAATTCCCTCAATGTCCAAGCATGATTTTTTAACCAATTCCTGAAGCGCTTGGGTTGTGATTTGAACGCCTCCCTCTTCGTCATGGAAAACGGAAACGAGATCATTGCGAAGCTTACGAATTGCCCAAAGGAATAGAATAAGAAAAAGCAAAAGAATCAAAGCATACCAATAAATTGGTTCCTGTTGGGCTTCCTTAAAAGAAAGGGAAGGATAAGACTTGAGTGGAGCGAAAGGCATAAGGAAATGAATGGATTGCATCAAGAGGTCGCGGAACTAGCCCACTGGTCATCCTCATTCTCCTTCTCATTACCTTCCATTTTGATGTCGTCAATGACGACGTCTATGACTTTTGCATGGTTCCCGGTCATGGAAAGGATTTGGTCCCGGATCGACTCCTGTATGGATAGCCCTATTTTCGCAAGGTCTACGCCAAACTCGAGCACGACCCGAACTTCAATGTCGTATCCTCCTTCTCCCGATTCGGAAACCCTAACCCCTCTTTCCGATTCTTTTTTGGAGAAAAAATCGGTCAAACCCTCTACGACGCCACCTCCGCCGACGTTTACGACGCCGGGAACGGATTGAGTGGCAAGTCGAACGATTCCTGCAACCACGCTATGATTGATTCGAATGGTACCGAGTTCGCTTGATTCCTCTGAAATTGTTGGAATCGTTTCTTCCGCTGGTTCTTCTTTTTTCTTTCTTGTCATGGTTGAATTATTCAGAGTTATTTTTTTCGAAAAGATCTTTAGGCGCCCTGGCAAGGAAGTCCTCGACATAGGAAGTCGTAGCTTCCCCTTGCCGAAAAGCGGGATCCAAGAGGACCGCTTTCAGGAATTCGATATTCGTATCAATTCCTCGAATGATATATTCGCTTAAAGCCCGATACATTCTATCCAAAGCGATCTTTCTGGTTCTTCCGTATGAAATCAGTTTGCAGATCATGCTGTCGTAATAGGGGGAAACCGTATATCCACCGTAAACGTGAGAATCAACCCGAACACCATGTCCGCCAGGCGCATAGTACAAGCCAATGGTTCCAGGTGAAGGAATGAATCCCTTGGATGGGTTTTCGGCGCAGATTCGGCACTCTATGGCATGTTTTGCCAAAACTACGTCCTTTTGGGCAAGACTGAGCCGGTTTCCGGAAGCGATTTGGATCTGTTCCTTTATAAGATCTATTCCGGTTGCTTCTTCAGTGACTCCATGTTCGACCTGAATACGCGTATTCATTTCGATGAAGTAAAAGTTCCCTTTTGCATCCACCAGAAATTCAATGGTTCCCGCATTTACGTAATTGGAAGCAGTCGCGGCTTTGATCGCAGCCTTCCCCATTCTGTTTCTGAGGTTTTTATCGAGAAAAGGGGAGGGCGCCTCTTCGATGACCTTCTGGTGCCGTCTTTGCACAGAGCAATCTCTCTCTCCCAAATGAATGACGTTTCCATGGCGATCAGCAAGAATTTGGAATTCCACATGCCTGGGGTTTTCCAAATACTTTTCAACGTACATTGCCCCATTTCCAAAGGCTTTTTCAGCTTCAAGACGAGCTGCCTGAAATTCCTTGACGAAGCTCACCGCATTGTGGGCGATTCGCATTCCACGACCACCCCCACCGGCCACCGCCTTAATGATTACCGGAAAGCCAATCTTCTGAGCAACTTTTGTGGCTTCCGTTTCATTAGCCAAGGCGCCTTCACTGCCCGGAATAATCGGGACTCCGGCTTTGGCCATGGCATCCCGGGCTTTGGCCTTATCCCCCATTTGGTTGATTGTCTCTGATTTGGGACCAATGAAAGTAATGTTGCAAGATTCGCATTGTTCGGCGAACTCCGAATTTTCGGACAAGAATCCGTATCCGGGATGAATGGCGTCCACATCGGCAATCTCGGCTGCGCTTAGGATACGGTCAGCCCGGAGATAACTTTCGTTTCCTTGGGCGGGCCCAATGCAAATCGCTTCATCGGCAAGTTGAACGTGCAGCGATTGCTCATCCGCTTCCGAGTACACGGCAAGCGTGCGGATTCCCAACTCCCTGCACGCTCGTACGATTCGAAGAGCAATTTCTCCACGATTTGCAATAAGAATTTTTCGAATCATCAGCGGTTAACCCTTTCGGATTTTAA
This sequence comes from Opitutia bacterium, assembly GCA_002692605.1. Taxonomy (GTDB): domain Bacteria; phylum Verrucomicrobiota; class Verrucomicrobiia; order Opitutales; family Seribacteraceae; genus Seribacter. The sequence continues at coordinate 10,059 of NZLE01000039.1, read as the reverse complement.
ACAAGGGTTGGCCGTATTCGACACTGCTGCCATCTTCCACAAGAACTTCTATGATCTCACCGGCGAAATCAGACTGAATTTCATTCATCACTTTCATTGCCTCAATAATGCAGAGGGCATCGCCTTTCTTGACGTGATCCCCAACTTGCACAAATGGTCCGTCCTCGGGAGAGGGTTTGCGGTAGAAAGTCCCTACCATCGGAGAGTCGAAAGTATCTCCGGCATGATCTTCCGCCGGTTGGGCAGCAGCAGGTTCGGGCGGTGCAGGTTCGGCAACCCTGCTTTGGACAACTTCTCGATAGGCGGGAGCTTCTTGGATATTAGTTGCCTTCCCCGGTCGAGCCAATCTGAGTTTAAGGTCTTGCAGTTCAATTTCGATTTCAGTCAGATCCGATTTTTGCATTAAGGATATGATTCCTTTGAGTTCGCTTAAGTCCAAGGTACTGTTCCTCCCTTTGTTGGTTTAAAATTAATTCTTAGAAAAGATTATTTTACTAATCATGCAATAATCGAATTTCGAGATTCTGTCCACACTAGTTGGACCTTAGGGCAAGGGATTGACGCTCAAGTCCCATTTGAGCTCTTCAAGAGTTCCACTGATGGTAATCTCTGCAATTTTTGACAGCGGGTCGGCAAAGCCGATTATCTCCTTCAGCAATGGAATGGGAAGATTGCCAATTAACTTCAGCCGAGCAAGGAAGTCTATTTCCCCGTTTCCCAAGTTAAAACTTCCTGTAGTTTCCACAACGGATAGCGGGCCTGAGATTTTCATCTTGTCGAAAAAAATGGATTCGTGCTCTAGGCGAAAGGGAGAATTGATTTTGTCGAAAGTTAACGCTCCGGTCGGAATCGGAAAGCGAAAATCCGCAAGCTCCTTGGAAATATTTCCCAAAAGATTGATTCGGCCCAGTCCCTTTTCGCGAATTTCCAAAAGACCAGTACCCTCAAATTGAAGATAATCTTCGACGGGGCCCTTTGCCTGCAGGGTAAGATCGATTTTTCCATTTTCGTCCAGATCGCTCTCAAAGGAATTTCCCAAAAACGTCGAAGGAAGCGAAGAACTTCCAAGTTTTCTCAATTCCTTGAAAAACGAACTCCGATTCGCGTCCTTGATTTCAAGACTAAAGTCGAGCAGGTTGGATTGGCTGACTTCGGTCTTTTCGAAATTCAGACTGCATTTGCCCTCTGCAATCTCAATTTCAGCAAAATGTCCTCGGATAATTCCTTGCTCGAAGGAAAGATCGCCTTTGATCTTATCAAAGGAAATTTCGTGAAACGAAAAAGGATTCTTTGATGCAATGGAAAGTTCGTAATTCGATGGGTTGTCACCGGAATCGGAGTTTTGTGGTTTCGATATTTGACCGGCGCCTCGTAGACTGATTAGGGATGCATTGACCTCCGTTAACTGCGCTTCGACTTTTGGCCCAAAGATTTTTCTGGAATCGTTCAGAGGCAGTTCGCCATCCATAGTGAAGGACAACAAATAGGGCGACAATTGGTGTGCCCTTGGAAAGTTCANNTCCCCGGCAATCGTTCCCAAATCGTGGGTAATCTGATCGCTTTTNACGATTGTAGCCTGATCATNAACCATCACTTCGATCTTGGCCNAATCGATGGGCATTTCCCGNAACTGAAAATTCTTCGCCAACACTTTGCCATACGTAATTGAATTTCCAGGATCACCACCCCATTCCCCGGATATTGAGAAGTCGCCGAATGGAATGGATGAACTGAACTCGAAATCTGGCCAAATTCTGTCCCACCAATCCTTGAGCCAAGAATTGACGTCGGTTGGGAAGCAGGTGCCTTTTAAAAGGAAACGAAACTGGTGAGGGTTCCATTTTTGAAAATAGCTTCCACGCACTTCACTTTTACCCAATACGCCGTGCATCTCCTCGACCTTAATCGTAAAGTCATTGAGGAGTTTTCCCGACAACTCGAAGTTTCCTGGTGGAGAACCCAGTACGGAGAGCGCACTTCCCCTCAAATGGAAATTATTGTCATTGGGGCCTAGAGGATCGAAGAAGCGGTTGTTGAATGTAAGGAAAATCTTATCACCTCCCATTATTCTAACTGGTTGGTCCGATCTCATCAGATTGAAATTCCCAGGTAGAAGATCAAGATAGCCGTTTAGGGAATTTCCCTTTTGCCCGCTAACGAATTCGACTGATGCCAGTGAACGGTTTGAATCGGAAAAAAAGACGATCCTCGTATCAGTTTCTCTCTGATTTAATCTTACTTTTAATGCGGGGAGAGAACCTGTGACGACTCCTTTCAAATTGGAATCTTCCATATCAAGGGAAATATCCGAAAAAGGATTTTTTAAACCCGGTTTGCCTCTGCGATCATCAACCGCAAGAAGGGTTATCCCATTGAGTTCTACGGTTTGAGTATTTGTTGATAGGATGAGCTTTTCAGATCTTATCTTTGACTCGGTGATTTTGAGCAACCCATCTGTTGCNCTGGTTAGGGCATATCCGCATAGTTGGTTCGTTGCAATTTTTCCGTTCTGTAAGGTCACCCCCGCAGATTGTGGTTGAAAGAAAGAAAACTTTGAGTCTTGCGAGAATCTTGCAAGGCAGTGCAATTCGGTTTTATTTAGGTTTTCGACGTAAGAGATGAATCGCTCCATCCATCGATGAAGTTTATCTGATTGAGAGACTGGCTTGGAAATCCATTTTTCTGACGCTTCATTTAGGAAACTTCGATCGATGGTGCCTGCCAGATTCAGGGTTACGTCACTAATGGTTGCCTTTGATAAACAATGAATACCTCGAGGTTTGGCCATCATCTTGATCTCCCGGAAATTCAACTTATGCAGGCTATTGCTGGAATCCGAGAACTTGGATTCCAGNATCCGCACATTGAGTAAACGGTCCAAAAATCCATCGCCTGTTGAGAANGGATTGTAAGCGATGCTCAAAGTTTCGGACGAAAAAACCTTTCGATTCCCCAAAAAAACCTTCAATCCTTCAACCTGCAAATCTTTGTGAAGGAGAATGCTGCAATTCTGGAATTGTATTTCGAATGAGTTTTCGCTGAGGTTAAGCAAGCGGTTTGCAAGTGTCTCAGGAATGGGTATGCGAACGTTTGTCAAAAAGATGATCAAAGATTGAAGTAAAGCTACGGACAAAAGCAGGGAAATTAGCTTTTTGTTCCGATTTAACAAGGAGTTGTAGGTTTTGTAAGGTTTCAGTTTACTATCTTCTATTTCAGATCAAGATATTCGATCAACTTACTCATTTCATCAATAACCTGAATTTGTAGATTAAAAGTTAAACCGAGTAGTTCGCTTCCCCCGTACCAAGAAGTTGCTCCCGTCCGTTCACTTAAATGAAATTCCACCTTCTCTTCGTTGTTTTGGCTTTCGAAGGTCAATTTGTATTTCCAAGGAACCCAATCGCCGGAAACCCAGGCTCCTTCATTATTGAATCTATCTTGAATGAATTCGGATGCAGTGAACCGTCGAATCACTTCAAAGGTTTGGTTTGATTCCGATAAGGTGAGGGACTGCGTATCGTTGCCATCGATTTGAGTTAGGTTTGCCAAGGTGTAATCCGGAAAGTTTGTCACTAATAGCTTTTTGCGGTAATGGAGACCCTTTCTACTTAGAATTTCAGACCAGGGGTATTCAACCGTGCAAATAAGGGATTGGTCGGACAAAAAGGTTTTCCACAGAGAAGATTGATCAACGGAATCACAGATCAAAATCGTCTGTTGAGAAGTATCTGAGTTGGTGACCTGAATCTCATATTTTGGAAAAGAAATACCATATTGCTCCATCTCCTCCTCAGATGGGTTGAAGGAAAGGAAATTTTTGATTTCAACTGTGTTCAGGTTTCTCATCAATTCGGCAATCGATTCGAAGTCGGCTTCGGACTCCATGCTTTGGGTGGAGTTGCTTTCTGACACAGACCAATTGTCCTTGGTCTGTTTATTAAGTTCTACGGACTGGGTTCCCGAACTGATTTTAATGGCCTGAATTTCACTTGGGTTGAGATTGAAGATTTGAGTCTCGCGTAGTTTGGTTGCCCATTGACTCAGCGTTTGCTTAAAGGATTCATCAATTTGAAAAGGAGTGACCGTCCCCAAGAAATCGGTCCGAGCCCGTAGGGTTGGAGTGTCTTCATTGGATTGGAAGAAATAGTCTTTTGACTCGCCGAGTCCAATGATCGTGAGTTTGATGTTCCAAGATTCATTACGGTCGATGTCATCTGCCGGAGCCATAAACGATGAAACTTTTTGGGAAACCAGTTGGTTTAAGGTAAAAAGCACTTTTTCCTTATTGGCATCCGCCGAGAAAGGATGAACAAAGGACCATTTGTCATCCTTCTTTCTGATGTGCGTTTGTCTCGATTGATTTGCATCCGTTCGGAAAGTCAAAACCAACTCATCAATCGCATAGAGAGGCGTATTGATGAAAGTGGGTACGGCCCAATTTGAGGTTGAGGATCGAGCAACTTGGTTGATGTCATTGGAAATCTTCCAAATGGCTCTATTTGCTTCGTTACTCTTTCTTATAAGTGAGTAAACCGAATCCGAATCACGAGTTGGCTTNCCTATTGTAATCTCAATGATTTCGCCGTTTGAGTGTAGAAGTAACCTTGTGGAATTCTCTTCAATGCCATAGTCGGATAGGATTTCTCCCCTTGATTCAAGTTTTTGCACATCGTGTAACCTCTCGCATTTCAGATGNGCGATTTTCGCTGAGAAATTGGAGAAAACCAATCTGTCAACCGGCCAACTGATCGGTTCGATGATATTCCAACTTTGGGCATCTTTGGATAGAACTAGCTTTTCTTGCCGCAAGGAGTTAACGATCTCTATTTTGTTCAGATTGGATACGGCATAAACTAATTCCGTGTTAAGATCACGGAGTTCATCATCATCTTTTTCCAAGTTAAGGTANATGATGAANCCCAATATCACATTGGCTATGACTAGTGTTATTTTCGGGTTTTTCATGGTTATAATTCTTTTCTGAGCCAACCGACGAAAATACCCAAAAGAGCTATGGATGCTGGTACGATAGAGAGAGAATAGAGCCACTGCTCAAATTCGCTTTTGGTCATTGAAATGTTAAACTCATTAACCGATTTGGGGGGTATGTCGAGTAACTCTTCGGATCCNTTTAGCCAATTAATCAAATTTTGTCCCAGCAATTGGTTGCTGCTGTATTTTTTCAAGAATTGATTGGAAAGAATTTCCGAGCATCCAATGACCGCAAGTTTTCCCTCGCTTCCACTGAATCNCTGAAAATCAGACGTTTTTCTTTTTTGAGAAATTGCAANGACGGGAACGGGACCGTCTAAATCCAACAAAGTGTTTTTGATCGGGGGTTTTTCTCTTTCTCTCCATTTCGAAAGGGCCCATGAAGTTTTTGATGAGTAAATCAATTCATTCAAAAGAAATTCCGAATCTTGNTTTCTCTCGATTTCCACGGGTCGGGANCGATCCGTCTGAACCGACATTTCTTGTTCCATCAATTGCTCGACCACGGGGTGAGATTGATCCTTGGAGTAGGTTCTGAGCGAATAGGACCCGGAAAAGATGTCAAAATTCTCTTTGCTTGGGTCGTAAATCACCATATCGTGACATCGTATCCCCCATTCCTTCAAAAGAGGTCGTAGTCCAAAGGCCGGTCTATCAAGCATTGAAATTTCTTCCACCGGGTCGATAGCTATGAGGATTCGTCCATTTTCGTGATTCAGGAATTTTCTCAGCATCGAGATTTCCTTATCTTGGAAGGTACCCTTGGGATCTGCAATGATTACGAATTTGGCATCATCGGGTAAGTCATTCAAAAGGCTCAGATCANTTGTGGACACATCCAGATTGCGATCCTCCAGCATAGTTCTGAATTCGGAATAGCCCTTTTCCAAACTAACGTCCGAAGGGCTCTTTTCACCGTGACCCCTTGTGAAATAAGCAACTCTTCTCTGATCGGGTTTGCTGGTAAGTTCTACGATCGCTTTCATAATGGTTTCTTCGCCTCTAAATTGAGTGGGTTCCAAGACCCCACGACCGGACTCCTTCCATCGGGCATAAAATCCGGACTCGNAAATTGCTTGCCGGGCTTGCGCNTCCCTGGACCTGAAAGATTGAGATAGGTCATAAGGGTTGGTGCCATCAAATTCATCATACCTGAAAATGGTCTTTTTCCCACCTTGAGGAGTTGCGATAATAATGAGATTGGGTTCGGAAATCTTATATTTCTCCAAAAGCGAGAAAGGTGCTTTGGGAGAATCCACGTCAACACGATAAACGCGAATGGGTCGGGCGCTTTGGGCATATTCGAAACTGTCCAGNAGCAGGTTGAGATCATGAAGGAGTTTTTGCACGATTTTGGGCAATCGATTTTCATCCTTTAGGNTAATNACAATATCAATTGGATTTTGCATNTTNTCCAACAGGGCAAGACTCTCCTTGGACAATGAGTATTTTGAATCGGGAGTAAGGTCCACCTGCATCTCGACCTTTGAAACCAGAAAATTCAGGCCCAAAGCCAAGNTACACAGCAGACTTATGATAATCCAATGATCGAACTTGCGGTTCCGCTTNGCCTGCTGGAAATCCATTAGTGCTTGATTCTTTCGATTTGAATGGTTGCCAGACTAAGAAAAAAGAGAAGGATTATCATCTGGTGTAAAATNGTTCCAATATCAATGACTCCTACTGCAAAATGCTGAAGTTTGTCCAACCCGTCATCCAAGGAGCCTAGGCAGCTCCGAATTAAGTCGGCAGGACCCTCCATCAAGTGTGAATCACTTGATTCTCCATATGAAAATGCCATGACAGCGATATACAAGGTAAGCAAAGTGAAGGTCAGCATTCCTGCCACCATTTGATTTTTAGTAATCGAACTTGCGAAAATCCCGACGGAGGTAAAGCTTGCCCCGAAAATCAAAAGAAACAGACCGCCCCCAACCCAATGCTCAAAATGATCAAATCCCAAGGATTGGGCCTGAGAGGGAAACCATAACCATAGAAGCAGTGGGAAACAGAAAGCGCCGCAAGCGATCAAAACGAAGAAAAGAAAACTCGCACTCCATTTCCCCCAGACTAATGCCGAGATATTGACTGGAGCCGACAGCAAAGTCTCTAGGGTTCCCAGACGCCTTTCTTCTGCAAAGGATCGCATGGTAAGAAAGGGAATCAGGGCAGGAGCTCCAAAGATGAGCCCCAAGACCAGTGAGGAAAGAGGCGGAAGAATCCAATTCGAAGACATGAAGCTTTCTATGAAAAACCGGAATCCAATTCCCAAGAGCGCAAGAAAATAAAAACTCGCAACATATGTGGAAGGCGAAATGAATAGCCCGAATAATTCAGTTCTTAGAATGACCCAGTATCCTCGCATTATGAATTGATTTCGATGCCCTTTGTCTTGGATTCCATTCTGATGCGCCGATTTCTTCTGCCAATGAAATCCTGCTCTTCCCAGTTCTTCTTAGTGGCTCGCAAGAAAATCGTTTCCAAGTCAGGTCTTGAAACTTGGAATTCCGATAAGCTGAAGGCTTCCTCTGATAGGAGGGTCTTGAGAACCTTTTCGGCAAGCGCCTCGCCTTTTTCGGTAGAAAACACAAACCTTCTTTTTCCAGAGACTTCAACAGGGTCGTCTTGAATCAACTCACAAGATGGATCAACCAAGCGAACGACTTTTTGCAGATCAATTCGATTCCCACGCGCAACAATTTCAAAGAGGGTTTTGTTGACGAATTTTCTCTGCAGTTCCAATAAGGTGCCCTCAGCCACAATTTGACCGTGGCTTAAGATGATCATTCGGTCGCAACAGGCTTCAACTTCGGAAAGAATATGACTGGAGAGCAAAAAGGATACTTCGCCTCGAAGCCTTTCCATCATTTTCCGTATAATAGCGGATTGCCTTGGGTCCAAACCTATGGTCGGTTCATCCAGAATGACCAGTCTCGGTTCAGCAAGAAGGGCATCGGCAATGCCAACGCGTTGCCTGAAACCCTTTGACAGATTGCCAATTTTTCTTTCCGAAACTTTTCGCTCCAAATCACAAATATCCAATGCAATTCTGATACGCTCTCTTTTGCGACTTCCTTGAAGACCTTTGAGGCGAGCTCTGAAGTTCAGGTACTCAATGACTCGAAGATCTTCCGGCAAGGGGTTGTTCTCAGCCAAGTAACCAATGTGTTTTCTTACCTCGCCCTCTTCTTCGGCCAGATCGACTCCGCAAACCTTTGCCTCTCCCGAGTCGGCGGGAATAAGACCGGACAGGATGCGCAAGGTTGTACTTTTCCCTGCGCCATTCGGACCCAGAAAACCAACGATCTCACCTTTGCCAATCGAAAAGCTTATTCCCTTGAGCGCTTGTATCAAACCGTATTTCTTCCTTAGGTTTATCACCTCGATAATCGGCAAAGGTTTGCTTTCGGCGCTCATGATTTCAATCCTTCACAATTATTTTTTTGAAAGGCCAAGGCAAGCCCTTCCAAGGTGAGATTGGGTTTTACTATGGCCTTTGGTATGGAAACACCATCGACGGCGCCACCTGCCAAAATAATTTCCGGATGGCGATGACTCTCGGTTAAGGAGTCAAGTAACTTATCCAAAATGCCCATTACCATGCTTCCATATCCAAACCGAACGCCAAGTTCCATTGCCTCTACGGTGGATTTGCCTATGGCTTGCAGTCTTTGCTTTTTCAAATTAATCCTAACTTTAGGCAGGAGAGACGTATTCTGGTGTAAGAAGTCGAGATAACCTTGCGGTCCGGGAGCGATGATTCCTCCTTCATACCCCCCCTCTTTGGTAATAACGTCAAAGGTGGTTGCCGTCCCGAAATCAATCACTACGGATGGAGTTTTGTGAAAGGTATGGGCAGCAATGGAGTTGGCCAACCGATCTGGGCCAATCTCCTCGGGAAATGGATAGGAAATCGGCAACGCTGCGCAAGTTTCGCAAGAAAGCATGAATAGTGAACTCTTCAGTGATGCAGCGAATTTTCGTAAGGATTCTTCCGCTTCCGGAACAACACTACAACAGGCAATTCGTTTATCGCAGGTTGAGTTTCGCGGCAAAAGCTTGGACGGACTTTTGATGAATTCATAGGTGTCAATGGAAACTACGTCGGTAATCCTTCCCTTTTGAAAGACTCCCAACTTAGTTTTGGTATTTCCAATGTCCAAACATTCGACTGATCCTTGACAATCAATCATTTTCCTAAAGTCACGTCACCGGCTCGAACGGTTTTCAGCCGACCATTTCGGAGTTTGATTTTCAACCCTCCATCCGCATCGATGCCGCAGGCTTTACCCCTTATTACGTCTCCTCCTTGAGTAATTCGAATATTTTTGCCAGCGAGCGCATCCACCTTATCCCATTCTGCGACTAGGTTTTTCTCAACTCTCCCTGCAAGACAATCATCGTAGGCTGAGAAAACAGTTTTAATGATCTTGGCGGTAATTTCATGAATACGAAGACTTGCCCCATTGATTTCATCCAAGGAGGTTGCTTGTTCCTTAAGATCATTGGGGAATTTTTTACACGACGCGTTAAGGTTCAATCCGAATCCGAAAATTAGGCTTTTTACTCTTTCACAATCTATCGAAGCTTCAGTTAGCATTCCACCGAATTTCAAGTTCTGATGGAACAAATCGTTGGGCCATTTCACGGAAAGCTTTGAGTTCTCTGTGACTTTCCCGAGAAGTTGGCAGATTCGGATGCCTTGCCAAAGGGTGAAGGATCTTAATTTGATCAAATCCACGTCTGGCCGAAAAGCCACCGAAAGGTAGAGATTGCCGTCTCGGGGGCTATGCCAAGAACGCCCTAACCTACCTCTTCCCTGAGTTTGGGTGTTGGCCAAAACGGCAAATGGGGCGGAATTCCCATTGGCAAGCAAGCGTTCCGCTTCGCTATTTGTGCTATCGGTGCTTTCCCTGAGAAAGACCTTACAGGGTTGAGAGTTTTCGCTTAACCATGCTTCAAGCAAATGGATATTGAGCTGATTTGGCTCTCCGGCCAGGCGGTAGCCTCGGTTTTGGGCAGCTTCAATGCAAAGACCGACTTTTCTCAATTTGTCTATTCTTGACC
>NZLE01000038.1 GCA_002692605.1 Opitutia bacterium | reverse complement strand
AGGTCTTTTTCGTTAAAGCTCTCTATTTCGTAATAGACGATGAATTTGATGTACCTGTATCTCGCCTTGGCTCCCGCCTTGGCCTTGGCCTTGTACGTCTATTGGAGGGATAAGTATGAAAAAGAGCCGATTGGAGTCTTGGTTGTTTGCTTTGTAATGGGATCTTTATGTTGCCTGCCAGCCGGGTTTTTCAATGTAATTGGAGCCGAAGTTCTTGGTTTTGATTTCGACGGAAAAAATGGACTTGCGGTTTCTTTCTTCATGGCATTTTGCGTTGTAGGATTAGGCGAAGAGCTCTGTAAATATATTGTTCTTGTCTTGTATGCCCTGCGGAAACCAAGCTTCAATGAGCCTTTTGACGGGATTGTCTATGCGGTGATGATCAGTCTTGGTTTTGCGGCTTTAGAGAATGTGTTTTATGTCCAGGATGGAGGGGTGGGGGTTGCGTTGGCAAGGATGTTCACTGCAGTTCCGATGCATGCAGCTTGTGGAGTTCTGATGGGCTATCAGGTGGGGTTAGCTAAATTTATGAACGAGTCCGTTCGAACGAATATATCCTTAAAAGGATTGTTTCTGGCAGCCTTTTTTCACGGAGCCTATGATTTCGTTTTGTTTCAGAATTCCTCGGTTTTGCTCACCCTTTTGGTTTTTCCGATCATGATTTGGACCTTAGTTCTGAGCCGAAAAGCGATGCGCTTGCATTCGAAAAACTCTCCCTTTGGTAAGTAGATAAAACTTTTTCGGGACGAACGTGCGCAAGATTACCTTGTAACCGAGCTTATGATTTTCGATGAATGGAGGTCGATTTTTTAAAGATGACCACCCAAGACAAGGATTTCGTTCATTTGCACGTTCATTCGGACTTTAGTTTGCTGGACGGCTGCTGCCGCATGGATCGATTGATGGAACGGGCTGTGGAATTGGGTATGTCAGCCATGGCTCTGACTGATCACGGGAATCTTTTCGGGACCGTTTCCTTCGTTAAGCAAGCGGAGAAACATGGCATCAAGCCAATCATTGGTTGTGAGGGTTACCTCGTCACCGATCACAAGAATGACGAGAAGCCCGGTAGGGAAAACCACAAATCCTACCATCTCGGCTTGCTGGCAAAAAACTATGAAGGATACCGTAACCTTTCCAAGGTCGTTTCGGATGCTCACGTCGACGGTTTTTATTACCGACCCCGAACAGACCTCGAGACTTTGGCCGAGCATGCCAAGGGTCTCATCGGTTTCACCGGATGCATGCAGGGTTGGATTCCTCAATTGATCTTGCATGGAAAGGAGGGCGAAGCGGAGAATGCGATGGGGCAAATGATCGATATTTTCGGTAAGGACAATTATTTCGTAGAACTGCACAACCATGGGATCGAGGAGCAGGTCAAACTTGTTCCTGAACTACTTAAGCTTGCCAAGAAGTTTGGTTTGAAGGTTGTGGCGTCCAATGACGTTCATTACGTCCGAGGCGAGGATTGGGCTCCGCATGATGCCTTGCTTTGCATCCAGACGGGTTCGAAAATTGATGACGTCAACCGGATGCGCTACGAGGCTCGAGAATTTTACCTCAAGTCGAGGGAAGAGATGAACGCTCTCTTTAAGGAAGCGCCCGAGGCGATTACCAATACCTTTGCGGTCGCTGAGATGTGCGAAGTGAAGCTTCCGTTCGGGGAAAACAACTATCCGGTTTTTACCATGCCTCCTGAAATTTCAACGGAGGTCAAAGACAATTCGGACTATTTGAAAAACCAATGCATCCGTGGAATGCATGAGCGTTACGAAATTGAATATCTTGATTCGAAGGCTCGTAGCGAAGATAGCGAAGAGAAAGCGATCGAGCTGAGTGAGAGGGTGGATTTCGAGTTGGGAATTATCGCCAAGACCGGTTTCAACGATTACTTCCTGATCGTTGCTGATTTCATGAGTTGGGCCCGGGGTGAAGGCATTCCCGTCGGTCCTGGAAGAGGTTCGGGGGCAGGTTGTCTGGTTGCATACCTTTTGGGGATTACGGATATCGACCCGCTGCGCTTTGGTTTGCTCTTTGAGCGCTTCCTCAACCCCGAACGAGTTTCACCCCCTGATTTCGACATTGATTTCTGCATGCGCCGAAGAAGCGAGGTCATCGAGTACGTGCGGGAGAAGTACGGAAGGGATTGTGTGGCCAACATCATAACCTTTGGAACCTTTGGGGCCAAGATGGTCATGAGGGATGTCGCTCGGGTTAGGGATTTGCCCTATGCGGAAGCCGACAAACTGGCCAAGATGGTGCCCGATGACTTGAACATCTCCTTGGATGAAGCTCTTGCAAAAAGTCCCGAATTCAACGCGGAATATGAAAGGAACCCGATCGCCAAACAAATTGTCGACACCGGTAAAGTCATCGAGGGCATGGTGAGAAACGTGGGAACTCATGCGGCTGGAGTGATAATCGCCGATCGTCCTCTCAAGGAGTTGGTTCCTCTTACCACCCAGGACGGAGTCCTGACCACTCAGTACCCCAAGGATCCGGTTGAGGATCTGGGTTTGCTGAAAATGGATTTCCTCGGTCTTAAGACTCTTACTGTGATTGCGGAGGCCGAAAGTCATATTCGCAAAAAGCAGGACTTGGAGGAATTCCGGGTAACTGATGCTCCCCTGGATGACGAGCGGACCTTCGCTCTCTTGAATGAGGCGCGCACCATTGGCGTTTTTCAGTTGGAATCCGATGGGATGCGCCGATTGTGCCGACAGATGACGATCTCCAACGTCGATGAGATCATTGCTCTGATCGCACTCTACAGACCGGGACCCATGGACTGGATTCCCGATTACATCAAAGGGAAGGAGGATCCTTCCACCATCCAATTTCCCCATCCTTTGCTTGAGGACGTATGTTCGGAAACTTACGGTGTGATGGTCTATCAGGAGCAAGTCATGGAAGCCGCTCGTCGGATTGCCGGTTATACCTTGGGCGGAGCGGATATTTTACGCCGGGCGATGGGAAAGAAAAAACCCGAGGAGATGGCCAAGCAACGTGAGATTTTTGTCAAAGGGGCCAAGGAGACCAACGACATCGGGCCTAAGAAAGCCAACGACATTTTCAACATTCTTGAGAAATTCGCGGGTTATGGATTCAACAAGTCGCACTCTGCGGCCTATGGCATCATCAGTTATCAAACCGCTTATCTGAAAGCCAATCATCCGATTGACTTTATGGCTGGCGTACTCGCTTGCGAACTTGGAAATTCGGATAAGCTCTCCCATTTTATAGGGGAGTGCGCGGAGATGGGGATTTTGGTGTTGGGGCCGGACGTGAATGAATCAGGTGAAAATTTCACGCCCGTCGAAGGAAGTGAGGACGTTTTGGGTTCCATCCGTTTTGGTCTTTCCGCAGTTAAGGGAGTCGGAGACGTCGCGGGCGGGATTATCGTGGAGGAGCGCAAGAAGAATGGACCTTTCAAAACGTTTACTGATTTGGTGGAGCGCGTGGATGGGAAGGCGGTTAACAAGAGGGTGCTGGAATGTTTGATCAAATCCGGAGGGTTTGACGCTTTGGAGGGAAACCGGGCGGCATTGCTTGCCGATTTGGATCGGGCGATGGGAGAGGCCCAACTGCGCAGAAAGGATCGCGAAGCAGGTCAGGTTAATTTATTCGATTTGATGGGAGGAGCGGAGGATTCGGATGATCGACCGGGCTCTTCAACTGATTTTTCCTCGAGCCCGAATCAGCCCGAAGTTCCGGAGATGGAAGAACTCGAAAAACTGAAGCTCGAAAAGGAATTGTTGGGATTTTTCCTGTCCGGTCATCCCGTGGATACTTTGTCCGGATTGGGACCACTCTTGGATACGATAAATTCGGATGAACTGGATAGTCTTGAAGGCAGGCGTTCCTTTCGCCTTTGCGGAATTCTTTCCGATTTGGAGCGCCGGTACACCAAAAAAGACGCCAAACCTTGGGCTCGATTTACCTTGATGAGCAAAGAGAAGGATTTTTCCTTGCCCATTTTTACCGAGGCTTACGAGCAATATGGCGCGAAACTGGAGGAAGGGGCCATGGTTGTTGTCGAAGGGGAGGCATCGCATCGAGATGGCGAAACGAGAATGAGCGTGAAGAGCGTTCTTCCGGTGGATCAAGCACTCGTTAAATTGGTTCATGAGGTCACTTGGTTACTGGATCCTGATGATGACGACGCCGAGTCGTTTGCCTTGGATATTTTCAAACTCAGCGATCAGGGAATAGGAAACACGCTCATCCGCCTCGGATTCGCCCGTGAGGGAGAGGAGGACGGATTGGTTGTGGAAACCGATGATCGTTTTAAGATGCGCATGACCAGCCAATGCTTCCGTGAGTGGAGGCAAAGAAAATCGGTCAGGGGCGTAAGAGTCAAATTGCTCGAACCCGAACCTCCGGCAGAAAGAAAATACGGAGGTCGTTGACCGTGACCTTGGCAATCGGTGAGAGGTTCTTCCTCCTTGACCCGATGTTCAAAGACGTTACTTTAAAACTTTTTTTATTATGACGATCGAAATCAAATTACGTAAGGGTGAACCCATGGACCGAGCCATCCGTCGCTTGAAGAAGCGATTGGATCGCGAAGGAGTTATTCGTGACGTTCGGGCCAAGCGCTACTTCGAAAAGCCTTCCGACAAGAAGCGTAAGGCTCGTAAGGTTGCCGCCTTTACCCAAATGCTTCGCACTCGCTACGAGAAAATGTAATTTTATCCCTTTCGGGAGGGATTTTTTCTCGTCAGGTCGTTCCTCACGACCTAACCTTACGTAGGTCATGTCCCAGCTTACCAAACGCAGTACATTAAGTTTACGTAGAGAGTGGCGTTTGTTCGATCAGGAAAGAGCATCGCAAAAGCTTTTTCTTAAGTTGTGCGATCGGATGATTGAGGTGGGTGAATTTCTTCTGGCGCATGACGTTGCCCGGGCGGGTCTTCGCAAGCACAAGGCGGACAAGACTTTGAGCCAAAGAGCCGCTCATGCGCTTTGCAAAGCGGGTTCACCCAAACTGGCATCGAATCTTTTGGAGGAATTGGTTGCCAGTGGAGGTCGTGACGTTGAAACGCAAAGTCTTTTGGCAAGTTGCTACAAGGACTTGTGCGAGTACTCCACCAGTGAGGAGAGCAAGTTCAGATATGCGGATTTGGCCATTGCCCGTTATGAGGACGCATACAACGCGCAGCTTCAAAAAAGTTCCGGCAAGTTGGAGGATTTGGAGAAGCAGTACTATCCGTGCATCAACGTTGCGTTCATGCATTACGTATTTCACAATGAGGAAAAGGCGCAAGAATACGCCAAGGCCGCTCGTGAGATCTGTCGGAAAATCAGAGCGAAAGGCGCAGGGTCCTATTGGGTTCAGGCTACGGAGGCGGAAGCTTCCTTGATTCTTGGGCAGGTTGATGCGGCCTTGGAGGCCTATGCCAAGGCCGTTGGAATGGAGGATGCTCAGCCCGCTCACGTTGCAAGCACCCGGAAGCAAGCCCTGCAAATTGCCTCCCTCTTTGAGGATAGTGATGTGAAGGAAAAAGTGGAACGGGCATTTCCTTTGCTAGGAATCGTGGCATGCTCCGGTCACGTCATCGACAACCCGGGCCGAGATCGTAGGTTTCCGCCAGAAGCCGAAATGGTGGCCAAGGAAAAAATCGAACAGGCTTTGGATAAGTTGGGGGCAACTTGCGGCTTCAGTTCGGCTGCTTGCGGTACGGATATCCTTTTTTTGGAAACGATGGCTGAACGAGGTGGAGAAACTCATGTTTTTCTTCCTTTCGCAAAGGAAGAATTCATTGAGACCAGCGTTCGTAGAGCGGGAGGGAATTGGGTTTCACGATTTGAGAGCGTACTGGATCATGCGACTTCGGTTCACTACGTCACCAACGAGGGATATTATGGAGATGATTCGCTCTTTTCCCTTTGTAACCAAGTGATGTTGGGCTTTGCCGCGATGCGGGGCAGGGGCTTGGACGAGGACCCCAACTTGTTGGTGATCTGGGATGGTCAACCGGGTTCGACCGGAGGTACGGGGGAACTGGTCGAGGCCTGGCGGGGAGAATTCAACGAACCGGAGGTGATCGATCCGAGTGAAATTCTGCCATCCGTTTCGGGGGATGGTTCCTCCCCAATCTATTCCGGGGAAACCCGTCCCGCTTTTCTTTCGGAACCGATGGGTTCCGAATCATCCGTTCGATCGATCAAAACCATGCTTTTCGCGGACGTTCAGGCATTCAGTCAGGTCATGGAGGAAAAAACCGCTGAATTCGTAGAGGTTTTCCATGGAGGAATCGCCAAGATGCTGGAACGTTTGCCAAGAGAACCCGCATTCGTAAACACTTGGGGTGATAGTTTCTTCGTAGTTTTTGACGAGTTGGAGGACGCCTTGAAATTGGCTTTGGAAATCAGGGATTACTTTAACTACGGTGAGTGGGGGGATCTTCTTTCGGAAGGTGTGATGGAAGTTCGAATTTCGATGCATGCCGGCCCCGTATACGAGGAATTCGATCCCATTCTCAAAAAAAGAAATTTCTTCGGGCGGCACGTTAACCAGGCAGCCCGCATCGAGCCCATCGTCCTACCCGGATCCGTCTTCGTTTCGGAAACCGTTGCGGCCTTGATCTCCTTTGGGTATGACGATTACGATTTTGAATATGCGGGCAATTTGGAATTGGCCAAGGATTTCGGTTCCTATCCTATTTACATGCTCCAAAGAAGGGGCTATTCCGGCGAAAAGTCCGACTAAGTCGAGAGGAAACCGAATGATTTCATCCAAAGACGTACCGGAGCCTTTTGAATCCTATTCGGGAGATGGACCGTATGTCTTCGTCAGCTATGCCCACGCAGATAAGATCATGGTGTACGAGTCCATCCGCTACTTTCGTGATGCGGGGGTGAATCTCTGGTATGACGAGGGCATTCCCCCGGCAGGAGAATGGGTTGAGGAAATTGCCCATGCCATCAAGCGGTCGGTGCTTTTCGTGGTTTTTGTCTCTCCGCGCTCAGTGGATTCGCGTTTCGTAAAAAGTGAAGTCGGATACGCCCTCAGTGAGAACAAGGAAATTCTAACCATCTTTCTCGAAGATACGACCTTGCCAGCTGGCTTGTCCCTTTGCCTGCAACAATTTCAATCCATTCTCGTATCCGAAAAGGACTGGTGTGAACGCGCCTGTTCGACCATGCTGACCAAGCAAGACGAACCGAGTCCGAAAAAAGAAGAGAATGCCGTGGAAGAGCAGGATGAAATCTTCGATTATGGGGCTCAATTATGGAAATGCTGGGAACGGGCCATCCAGTCTCAATTGACAAGGTATGGCGATTCACCGAAAGGCAAGCCAAGCGAAGCTACCGAGAGAAAAGGGGAATCAGCGCCTCCCTTTGCCGGTCAGATGGAGGATTCGAACGATTTGAGCCAACTCCCCATCTCCGCGAGGTTGGAATTGGAATCCTACCCCAAAGGACGGACCCGTCACCCTTGGGCGGTTAACGTTGCGGTTGCCGACGACGAGGGCCGTTCGGACACTGAGCAAAAGCATGTTCACGAAGACCATTATGCGGGTAAGTTTTCATGGATTCCCGCAGGAGAAATATCAATCTGGGTTCCTTATGCCGAGGAACAAAGAGTCGTTCAGGTTCGCCATGGATTTTGGCTCGGTCAACTTCTGGTCACTCAAGAGGTCTACCGAAAGGTGATGGGAGGCAACCCAAGTTTTACGGATGGCGCTTTGGAGAACCGGGAGGAAAATTTGCCGGTGAATAACGTTTCCTGGTTGGATGCGGTTTCATTTTGCAAGGCTCTTACGATTATGGCTCGCAATCATGGTACCTTATCAAAGAACCACGAGTTTCGTTTGCCCAGTGAAGTCGAGTGGGAGTATGCCTGTCGCGCGGGTACTTCCACCGCCTATTATTTTGGAGATGATCCGAGTGAGCTTCATAACCACGCCTGGTTTCGCGGCAACAGTCGGAAGCGCATCCATCCGGTTGGCTTGAAAAGCCCGAATCCCTGGAAATTGTTCGATATGTACGGAAACGTTCGTGAATGGGTGGGCAATTCCTTCGTCAATACGCTCCTTGATGACAGTGAACAGGATGAGTTTCGAATCAGTCGGGGAGGTGGTTACATGAAATCAGCGGTGGAGTGCAAGTCTTCGTCTCGCTCGACTAATTCTCTTTACCATCGGTTTCGGAACTTGGGATTTCGGGTGGCTCTTGGAAAGACCCCCAACGCCTGACCGAAGAATTGGATTTTTTTCGGGTTTTCTGTTGTCTTAAGTTCCATTAATGAGCATTTTTTGACCTTTTAAATGAACGCAACCCCCTCCAATTCACCATCCGAGAATGTAACCCTCGACGGAAGTGACCAAGTCGCCGTGCGTCAGGACAAACTGGATCGCATGAGAGAAGCCGGTTTTGATCCCTTCCGGGCAAATTGGGATCAGACACACGTTTCCTCCGAAGCCCTCGCTCTTCTCCCCGAAGAGGATGAAGGGGAAGGGGGGCCTGAAGTTTCGGTTGCGGGAAGAATCGTGGCCTTCCGCCTAATGGGCAAGGCTTCCTTTCTTAAGATTTTGGACCGTGCGGGTAAGATTCAGTCCTATGTCCGACGTGATGAGATAGGCGAAGAGGAATACGCTTCCTTCAAGAAACTGGATTTGGGTGATTTTATTGGCATTCGGGGTCCTCTCTTCAGAACCAAGACGGGGGAGGTTACGATTCGGGCTAAGGAGTATAAGCTGGTTTCCAAGGCTTTGCGACCCTTGCCTGAGAAATGGCACGGCTTGACCGATAACGAACAAATTTACCGCCAAAGATATCTGGATTTGGTGGTGAACGACGAGTCCCGCAATCGTTTTCAGGCCCGCAGTCGAATTATCCGTGAAATCCGTGAATTTTTCTGGAGCCGGGACTTTCTGGAAGTGGAAACTCCAATGCTCCAATCGGTTTCCGGGGGTGCCGCGGCCCGTCCTTTTCGAACTCATTTCAATGCATTGGATTGTGAATTTTCCCTACGCATCGCTTTGGAACTTCATTTGAAGCGTTTGCTCGTCGGTGGATTTGACCGGGTATTTGAAGTCGGCCGGGTTTTTCGCAACGAAGGATTGTCCCGTCGGCACAACCCGGAATTCACGATGCTCGAAGCCTACCAGGCTTACACGGATTTTCGGGGGATGATGGAGCTTACCCAGTCGCTTATTCAACAAGTTGCGGAAAAGGCTCTGGGTACGCTGAGTATGGAGCGCGCCGAGGGTGAAGCGATCGATTTGTCGGGCAAGTGGAGGGAAGCGAAATACAAGGATTTGATCCTTGAGGCCGTGGGGCGTGATGACTGGTTCGAGATGCCGAAGGAGGCGAAGTTGGAAAAGACGCAAGCGATGGGTATTGAAGTGGATCCGAATTTGGAGGATTTCGAGGTGACCAACGACGTCTTCGAAAAAGTCATCGAACATACCTTGATCCAACCGACTTTCGTAACTCATATTCCGCGAGAACTTTGCCCATTGGCGAAGATTACCCAGACCGATTCTTCCACCATAGACGTTTTCGAACTTTGCATCAACGGACAGGAAATCGCTCCCGCTTATTCGGAGCAGAATGATCCTGCGGTACAAAGAGAGGCATTTATGAAACAGGTTGGTGAGGAAACGCAGGAATTGGATGAGGACTTTCTGATTGCCTTGGAGCATGGGATGCCCCCGGCGGGCGGAATGGGACTCGGGATTGATCGTTTGGTTATTTTTCTAACCGGCGCGGCCAACATTAGGGATACGATTCTTTTTCCAACGTTGCGGCCCGCCTGAGACAATGTCTTCGACCAAGCGGTTACTGCAGGATGAAGAAGAAAGCTAATCAGAAGATCCGATCTCGTTACACGATCATCAAACCGATCTGGTGGAGGCAGTTCGCCTTTTCGAGTTTTCTCTTGGTTTGCGCCATTTTCTTTGCCTTCGTCGAATCCTTTGGTCTTGTTGTCGGGTGGACTGGTATGATTCTTTTTCTGCTTTTGGCTCTTCTCAATTTTTTGGATCAAGCCTTTACCTGGTCAAGGTTGAGAATCGATCGCCATGGTTTTCATCTGCGATCCTGGTGGCATCGTAAAAAATACCAGCATCATGAGATTGAGGATTTCGAACTGGACGAATATGCGCGACGCAAATTGATCATAATTCGCTTGCGAGGGACAAAGGGCTTTTCCGAGAATTCTGAGGATGACCGGGTGCCCTTCCCATGCACCTTTGGAAGATCAGTCGAGGAAGTTTACAAGACGCTTCGATCGAACTTGCTCAAAGGGGGAGCCTCCAAGCCTTAGGCCAGCAGTTCAGAGTGTCCGAGTGGAACGGGTCGGAACACTCGCCAAAAGGACTGGCAGGTATGCCAATCCAATTATGAGAAGTTGGCTGCCAACGAAGAACATCAGAGGAATGAACGCTTTGTCCATGAATCCATAGGTATGTAAACCTACACCCAACATGTTGGTACCGAACCAAGACCATGCGGTGACCACGTTTCCGAAGATTGCCATGCAGGAAATACCCCGAATACGAGCCGTTCCCGCCCATCGGGCATGCAGAATGATGGCATTCCAAATCACAATCAGCAAAGCCCCATTTTCCTTGGCGTCCCAGCCCCAGAACCTTCCCCATGACTGATCTGCCCAGATTCCCCCGAGCACGGTGCCGACCAGGCTGAAGAACAGGGAGAAGCAGGTCACGCCAAAGATCATCGAACCGATGGTTTTGGAGGTCTGTTTTTCGGAGGAAACAAGCTTGGCTCCCAATAGGTTGCTTGCACCCCAAGATCGGCCAAGCAAGTGAATAATNACGTATGCGATCCCTAGAAAACCGGCGAGGAAAGTGGTCGAGTATCCAATCGTCACGGTGACTACGTGGGTGGCTAACCAAAAGTTGGAGTCAAGCACCGCCCGCATCATTTCCATGGTATCCCCGGTCGGGTTGAGAGAGGAATCAAGGCTCAGGTTGTGNGCTATGATCAAACTNCCGCAGCCNATCATCGAACCCATTGCGGAGGCGATTCCCAATCGCACGTACTTTTCCGTAAAAAGACAAAGCAGAACCGATCCCCAACCGATGAAAAGAGCGGAAGAGTAGAGGTTGGTGACGGGTGGTCTGCCCTCAATATACATCCTCCCAAGCAGGCCAAAGGTGTGGGCGAGCAACACGATCAGGGTAAGATAGTAGGCGCAATTGCGGTAAAACAGAACCGATCCAGCGGTTTGCCCATCGGAAGTGGTTTGNGCGTTTAGTAACCATGAAATACTCGCCAGAAAGAAAATCGCAACGTAGGCGACTGAACTTCTGTAGAACGGTTCGAAGGAATTGTAAGTTTTTTCAAAGCCGATCTTGGCCAATGAATCGCCGGCTCGGACATTCGACTCGCTGAGGATGGCGGTTACGCTTTGATTAAAGTTGGGGATATCCCCGCTGGCGTAGGCCAGCCTCAGATTTTCATACTTTTTGAGGATTGGATCCACTTCTCTGCGGAGTTTGATTGCCTCGGCATACTGAGCGGCAAAAAGGGAAGTGGGATCCATTTTCTTAGTTTCCAGAATATCATTCAAACGATCTTGCAGGGAAGTTTGCTCGAGCCCAACGAGTTCCCTGAGCAAAGAGGAGAACCGAGCTGGGTCCAAGTTTCGCTTTTCGGAGGAATCAATGGGCTCCTTGCCCACGAGGGATTCGCCTACGCTCCTCCATTTTTTGCCAGTGTCACCGGATTCCGGGGGAATCGGGTAAAATTCCGACCAAAGGTTGGCCCGCGANTAATGATCAACGAAATAGACCACTTTGGAGAAGGCATCGCTACCCATTGCGATCAGGGAAGGATCCTCGACAAGTTCGGAGGTCAGTGAGCGGAACCTTGCATACTCCTCGGTTTGGTCGGAGTCGGTAAGCGGATTGTAAAACAATTCGTCCGCTCCCAGATCCGCGAGCATTTTNGATTCGACGGGCGGTTTTTCTGGGGAGAGGGTGAATTTAAGCTTTCGATAGAGCAAGAGACTNCGGTACAATTCGATGACGTTCTGATCAAAACTATCACGGAGTTCCTGCTCGACTTCACCGGCTTCCCGGGCGCTTGAATCAATTTGGGAAAGGTAGGGTTCGAGTTCNGAGTAGGAGTAGAACTTGCCGTCTACGGCAAGCTTTCGGTCGATCAAACCGAGCAATTGATCATGATCCACAAGAAAGGATTTCAATCGGTCGGCGGCCGAATGATCAAACAGGACCTTGGCCAACCATTCGATGGCCGGAACCTTTTGATCATTTTGGTCCAGAGCGGTTCGTTTGTTACGAAGAACCAGCAGAGCATTTCTGGCAACACTGTCCAATGGCTTGACTCTACCTCCACGAAGAACCGGAATTCTTGAGAATCCATCCATATCCAAAACTTCGGCGCTTTGTTGGGATGGAGAGGAAAAGAAGTCGAAGACCGAAGACCGATTGCCTCCGATCGGAAAAAACACCATCACAACTCCAGCTCCCAAGAGANCATACCCGATTGGTTTCGAGGAAAAGAACCAGAAAAAGCGTCNTAGNAAGAAGTCCAGTTTCATGAAACTTTCGGTTTTGGATTGTTTTTGCGGAGGAAATTAAGCAGATGAAAACTGAACTGCCAAAGCAAGCCGAGCGATACGAGGATGCATGCAATGTAGGGAACCAACCAACTCGGGTTTCGAATAACCTGAAAAACGGTGTAGTCGGCGGCTTTGTTCATTTGATACTGATAAAAGGTTTTGCCCGCATGACGGAGAGGTGTGTTCATGTAAACAAGAGCTTTCCGGGTGTTGCCGTTTTCCAGTTCCAAATCGACGTCACTTTCGAAATTGAAGGGAATTTCAGTGCCCTGATAGAACTCGTTTTCAATGCCGTTCAATTTGATCGAAAAGGGAAGGTATTCGCGTTCATGCCTGAGACTGATGCCCCAAAGGCGGTTGTCATGCCTGAAAGGCTGAAATGCAAAGTCGGCAAGGCGCTCGTCCAGAAGCGGCCACCAATGATTGCCGGCGGGATGAGCGAGAGCGAACCACGTGCCAAGACTTTCAGCTCCGTCCAAAAGCTCAAACGTCGAATAGGCATAATTTTGCGCTTCGTTGGAAAAATCCTCATCCATTGGCATGACCGAAAGTTTACCGTTAGCGGCGACTCCACGGTCGACTGCCGCGACGACCTCTCCGACCGGCTTNTCCGNGGATGCAAAATCGAAGTTGCAGTTGGGGCCGAATTTTTGAACGCGNATNTTGAAAGGAAGTTCGGAAGTTCGGAAGATTCCCCCTTCTTCGAGCAGGGACTGCGGAATGGTTACCACCTTGCTTTGGTTTTCGTCCGTCACNTCCTCGAAGACCAACTCCACTCCGTGGAACCGTTCGATGTAGTTTACTGATTCTCCCTTGTTGATCTGCATTCTCGATTCCACCTGCATGGCTTGGGTGAACAACTGACCGGCAAGCAAGAGGATGATCCCGAGATGAATGATTTGAATGCCCATCTTTCGATAGGTCCATTTGAAGCGGGTCAGGTAGGCGGCGATAAGATTCAGTATCAGCAATCCACCGAGAAGATAACCACCCGGAATGGGAATGGGAAAAACATTCAGGAAGGAACCTCCCCAGAATTGTTCCGGGTAGCGCCAAACCCCGAAGAATGATTCGAAGAATTCGGCTTGAGCCCCGCGTATTCCAATGCGAACCTGCTCCAACGTAGCCACGAAAACAAGGATCATGGAAAGGCTCAGCAGGGTGAGGGTCAGTTTGACTGAGGCGAGGGGAGAGAGCCAAGCGAAGAGAGATCTCCGTTGAGGGGAGCGTTCGGATTCGGTTGGTTGACTGGAGTCAGTGCTCATCTANGGTGAAGGGTCNTTAGAATCAATCAGTGATCATGAAAGCAAAAGCTATTCAACAAATTCAGAAAATTGTTTTTTTCAACCTTGGCCAAGGCGGTATCACCCATGATTTTGAAGAACCATGAGGATTCGCCGCCGAAATACATCGCGGCGTAAAGGCTTTGTTCGTCGTTTTCGGCAACCATCAATTGAGCGGATTTCCCATCGATCTTAATGGGGGAGAGGTAATTTCGAAGCCCATCCTGATCGACCTTTTCCAAGCCCACCTGTTCGAGCCATCGATTGACGTTGGCCATAAGACCACCCACGTCACCGGGAAACGTGGTGATTGAAAAATCCAGGCTTTCACCATCCGAACCCNGAACCGNGTAACTGCCAATCCGCATCGATGATTGTTTGCCCGCCACCCAATGTTCGGGCGTTTCCCAGGTCGGTTGGGGAGCGTCACGGTCATGACTGGGAGCCGGCGAAGCTTGGGGTCCNGGCGTGGCGCGNGCCCGAATCGGTTTTTTTCCCGCCCTCACAATCACGGATTTAAGAAATTCGGAATAGTTTGTCATTTCCTTGTTAGCCAATTCCTGATCGGCAATGAAGGGGAAGAGCCAGGTTTCGGAATCTTGGCGAAGCAAAGCAAGAGTGACCAGCCGTGGGTTTTCCGAAGAAAGCTGTTCTTCCATGCGGATCCATTCGAACTCTCTTTCTCCGATTCTCTTTTTGCGGATGATCTGGTCGAGGTCCTCCTCGCCCAAAAGTTCGTAACCGAGTTCCCGGGCGAACATGTTTGCGATATCCAGGGAGGAAACCGCCTCTCGGAAGGGCATCACCCCAATGTTTCCCCTCGGTCCGGCTTCCGTGACCACGTGAAATGATCCGGCCAGCGGACCGGACAGGTTCGGGTTTTCCCCCCAGCCATCGGGAACGTTCCAGGTGACTACGGGACCCTCATACTGATTGGGTATGACGTAGGACCTAATCTGGGCATCCTCCGAGCAAGAGGAAAGAAGACCACTCAGGCAAAGCGTCCCCAACAGAGTTNGGGCTAAATTTTTCTTACNGGGCAGNGGGANCATAGTACATNNACANTATGTCCGCTTACACTGGATTAGGCAACCCCAACAGACCCCAATTCAGGCATTGCATTTGAAGAGGGCCACGTCGCCATCGACAAAGAGGTATTCCTTTCCTTCCAGCCTGAGTTTTCCTGATTCGCGAGCCGCCTGCATGGAGCCGGCCGTCATCAATTCGTCAAAAGACACCACTTCAGCCTTAATGAAGGCCTTTTCGAAATCGGTGTGGATNACCCCNGCGCATTGCGGAGCGGTCATGCCCTTTTTGAAGGTCCAAGCCCGGGCTTCCTTTTCACCGGCAGTCAGATAACTGGCCAAACCAAGTAGGTCGTAGCAGGCCCGAATTAGTNTGGTTACCCCTGANTCTCCCACGCCCATCGATTCCAAATACTCGAGNGCCTCCGCATCTTCGAGTTCAGACAGTTCCTCCTCCATCTTGGCGGATATGGCGCAGCACTTGGCATCCTGTTGCCGATTTGCCCATTGTTNGAAGGCCANGAATTTCTCATTGGCTGCGGGATCGATGATTTCCTCCTCCTTCAGGTTGCAGGCATAAAGCATAGGTTTCGAACTGAGAAGACAGAACGACTTGAGCCGGAGCTTTTCCTCCTCATCCAGATCCAGAAGATTGGCGGGCTTTCCCTCGTTTAGGTGAGGAAGCAGCCGTTCGAGCAGGGCGGCGTTGGCCGCCGCATCCTTATCCTGTCCTCGGGCCTTCTTTTCGTTTTTCTGAAGTTGGGCGCTGGCGGATTCGACGTCGGCGAGAATCAGTTCGGTCATGATGACCTCCGCATCGGCAATCGGATCCACCCGGCCCATATTGTGGATGACGTCCTCATCCTCAAAGCAACGGACCACGTGGGCGATGGCATCGACCTCACGCACGTTTGCCAGAAATTTGTTGCCCAAGCCCTCGCCCTTGCTTGCTCCGGCCACCAGACCCGCGATATCAACCATCTCTATGGCCGCGGGAATCAGGGTTGAGGTTCCCACCATTTCGGCCAGGGGTTCGAGTCGCGCATCAGGGACCTGAACCACTCCAACGTTTGGGTCGATGGTGCAAAATGGGTAGTTGGCCGCCTCCGCCTTACGCGTTTTGGTCAGGGCGTTGAAGAGGGTGCTTTTGCCTACGTTGGGCAAACCTACGATTCCAGCTTGGAGCATAATAAATAAAAAGGATGAATCATGTCCTAGAG
>NZLE01000037.1 GCA_002692605.1 Opitutia bacterium | reverse complement strand
ATGCTCCACCGATCCTCTTGATCACCGGAGACCGTGAGCTTGAGCTCTATGGCAGGTATGAGGAAAACGCCTATTTTTGGAGAATGATTAAAAAAACCGGACATCCTGACGTCGCAATTGCCGAAATGAAGAATCATCATCATGGAAACATGCCCATTCCTTCCTTCCCTCTTCTCTTGGAATTCGTAAGGGGAAGAAGCATACCCCGAAAGGAAAAGTGATTTTGATGAACAAAAGAGAACGTGTAGAATTCATTGATCTCAAATTAAACGAACTCTACCCGGAACCTCCCATACCCTTGGACCATTACGATGAATACACCCTGCTCATAGCGGTGCTATTGTCGGCTCAATGCACCGATGCCAGAGTCAATTTGGTGACTCCTGCATTATTTTCCCTTGCCTCCAATCCGGAAGCAATGGCCAAGCAGGACCTCGATTCCATTAATGCAATCGTGCGACCATGCGGCTTAGCCCCTCGCAAGGCGTTGGCGATTTCGAATCTTTCCAAAATTCTCATTTCCGAACACAGTGGCAAGGTCCCTTCCTCCTTTGAGGCCTTGGAGGCTCTTCCGGGAGTTGGTCACAAAACCGCATCGGTGGTCATGTCACAAGCTTTTGGCCATCCGGCGTTTCCCGTGGACACGCACATTCACAGACTCGCTCAAAGATGGAAACTGAGCAATGGTAAGAGTGTTGCTCAAACCGAAAAGGATTTAAAGCGTTTGTTTCCAAAGGAGAGATGGAATGCCTTGCATTTGCAGATCATTTATTATGCAAGAGAACGCTGTCCCGCTCATGCCTGCCACGGTCTCGAATGCATCATTTGTAAAAGCTGCTTTCCCCAACGGAAGAGAAAAGTCAAAACCCAAAAAGCCTAACCTGCATTAACGAACATTTTTGGGCGAGCGGTTTTCAATCGATTGACCGCTTCCTCGCTGAGCTCGGTTTCGAAAAGATAAACCTCCCGCAAATTTGTCATCGAAATAAGCACGTCGACAAAAGAGTCATCCAATTTGACCCGAATCAGATTCAGATATTCAAGCTTGGAAAGATCCCTGAGGTTTCGAGCTCCATTAACGGATATGCCCGTGGTACCCTCAAGAATGAGTTTCTTGAGATTACCCAATTTCATAATCGATGCAATGCCCTGATCCGTAACTTTTGAATTGGTGAGATCAAGGGAAACGATATGACTGGAAAGCGTCAGAAGAGTACCCAAGTCTTCGTCCTTTATGCTTAAATCCGGATCAGGTGAGGTGATGATTTGAAGTCCTTTCTCCTTTTCCATGGGTTGGATTCTTATACCTGAAAATCGCAGGGTCTCCAAAGCATCCTCACTGATAATGATCTCATCCATATTTTTGGGTTCAACTAAGGCAGAGCTCTCATCTTCATCGGCCGAAGGAGAGGCAACTCCGGACAAAAGATCATCAACGGGCACTCCAAATTTCCTTAGGACCGGAGCAACTTGGTTCGGCATTGCGAAATAGGCGCCAACTACGCAACCCGCTGCCAAAACCAGCAAGAAGGTAAATACCATCAAGGTGGAAAAAATTCGGGCGAAAATTCCTTTCTTTGGACGAATGATAATCGTTTTGGGCTTATTCAATCCCTTGACCGTTTGGGTTCTTTTACCGGTGGGTTTGGGAGTCGCCTTTAGTTTGGAACGATCGGCCTCCTCATGGGTTTGGGTTCCATCTTCATGGGCTTCGCTTGGGGTTTCCGCTGTCTGGGTCATCTGGTCGGAAACCTCTTCGTTCAACAAATTCCCCAAAACACTCCATTCAGCGGATCCTTCATAGAGAGCAAGATCCGTTGCAAGCAATTGACCGGCCTCCAAAAACTGACAAGCCTGTTCCTTGGTGTATGGGCCAAAGGTCTGACCGTCTCTGGATACGTAGAGATTCATTAACAATCTGGATTCACTAATTTCGGGTGTACTTGAAATAAGTAAACGACTCGAACATAAAAAGAGTGAGAGCTTAAAAATTCAACGTAACAGAAGAGTCTTTTGGTGAGGTAAACCTTTCTTTGTGTGAATACGCCTGAGTGTCGCTTGAAAAGCGCAAAATGACTTTCGAGAAAGTCGAGCCGTTGCGAGAACGACTATTACTCGGGAAAGTCAGGCAAGGGAGGTAATCCGTCGCNNCNNCGCCATCNGTTCCTTCNGGNAATCCNGGCAAGGGAGGCAATTCGGTTGAACCNTCNGATGACTCCGGCAAGGGAGGCAAGCCNGTCGCTTCAACGCCATCCGCTTCCGGCAATCCGGGCAAGGGGGGCATTGCGGTTTCGGCATCCAAATCGGGCAACCCGGGAAGGTCGGTCGCTTCGTTGGCGTCAGATCCGGGCAAGGGGGGTAAGGATTCATCTGACCCAGGAAGCGCAGGCACNGGATCCATGGGGACGGGCGACTCAAGAGGCTCNAAAACGGGAGGAGCATCCGTGGCAANNGGCTCGAATNCTGGAGCCGTTTCCAGAGGTTCAAAAACAGGCGGATCAGCGACAACAGGCGCAGGGNCCGGCACTGGGTCAGCAGGAAATGCCGAGAGGTCAGGTAGAGAAGGTTCCGACTCTGGCGCAAGCGCAGGTACATCAACAATGGAGTCTGCGGATGGAGGGGTCAAGGGTTCTGGAGACGTCGGCTCATTGGATTGGGGAAATGCAATTGTGGGCAAGGAGTCAGAGGAATTCTCCGTAGAAGGCTCGTCCGGGGTCTTTTCGGTTGGAACTGGCTGTGACTTTACCGCTGACAGGTCAATGGGAGTCCCATCGGAACGCCAAGTTGCTTCCCTACCATGCTTCAAGCCATTCGAATAAGCTCGAACGTACATCTTCTGTCCATTGGGCCACCATCTCGTAACCGTGCCATTCCATTTTCCATCACTATAGTTTCTTTCATACATCTTCGATCCGTTGGAAAACCAGCGAGTGCTTACTCCTTCCTTCTTACCTTGTTTCCATGATTCGTCGGATGAAACGTAATTCCCGGAACCAGCCGCTGTTATGGTAACGATTCTCCCGGTAAAAGGAGTATCGGAAAACTTCTGATGCAAAAGTCCGTAGCGAGAGACGAAATAGTTGTCATACTCCTCTTCGGTTACCTGATAGGCGTCTTTGGATAGACCCACCAAGGAACTCGTGTAGGAGCTTTGGCTTTCGGTTGATGCGGCGTAACCGACAGTACGATATTGGTTGTCGCATGAAAAAGTGAAACAAAGCAAAAAAAAGGAAAATAGTGCGAGCAAGATTGATTTCATACCCCCTATCCTGATAATCCTCTCGCTTTTTGCAAGTTTGAAGCATATAAAGCATGCAATCCGAATTTCACTTCCCTTAGGCGGGTTTCAAAGGTGCTTAAGCCGTACGGATAAGACAGCCCTCGTAACAACTTCACTCTTGCAATCTGATCAGAATCGATCAAAATACATCTTTTTCGAGCAAATAAATCGAAATCCAAAACCTTTTCATTAATCACCGCTATATTCATGAACTTAGAAACCCTCACCCAAACTCTCCCAGCAATAGGTGTTCTCGCCCTATTATTCACTTGGTGGAAAACCAATCAGATCAACCAAGCTCCCGAAGGATCGGATAAGATGGCAAAGATTGCCGCAAGCATTCAGGAAGGTGCCATGGCATTCCTTAAAGCCGAATACAGGATCCTCCTGGTTTTTGTAATTGCCGTTGCCGCCTTGCTTTACTGGAGCGGTAGCAACAACCCGGAAAGCGATGGTCTCGTGGCGCTTTCCTTCGTTGTGGGCGCAATCTGTTCGGGCCTCGCAGGATTTCTCGGCATGAAAGTCGCCACCAAGGCGAACGTCAGAACCGCTCATGCGGCCAGG
This sequence comes from Opitutia bacterium, assembly GCA_002692605.1. Taxonomy (GTDB): domain Bacteria; phylum Verrucomicrobiota; class Verrucomicrobiia; order Opitutales; family Seribacteraceae; genus Seribacter. Next base: position 16,073 of record NZLE01000037.1, on the reverse strand, counting down.
GAAAGCCTTGGCAGAGCCTTGGAAGTCGCGTTTTCCGGAGGAGCGGTTATGGGGCTTGGCGTCGTTGGCTTGGGCATTTTGGGCCTGGGTGGTTTGTTTCTCTATTTTGGCAATTCCTTCGGGGTTTTTGCAGGCGAAGATACTCTGGGCAAGACTCTTTCCGTTCTAACGGGTTTTTCCTTCGGGGCTTCATCCATCGCTCTCTTCGCACGCGTGGGAGGCGGAATCTATACGAAAGCCGCAGACGTAGGGGCCGACTTGGTTGGGAAGGTTGAGGCGGGAATCCCTGAGGACCATCCGTTGAATCCCGCAACCATTGCCGACAACGTTGGGGACAACGTTGGGGACGTTGCGGGCATGGGGGCGGATTTGTTCGAGTCCTACGTGGGTTCGATCATTGGCACCATGGTTTTGGGGGCCGCAATGGTTGCCGGCTCGATCGATTTCTCAGATGAGCTCAGCGGGCTTTCTCCTATTCTTCTGCCCTTGGTCTTGGGAGGGATTGGAATCGTAACCTCCATCATCGGAACCTTCCTCGTACGAGTAAGGGAGGGAGGGGATCCGCAAAAAGCCCTCAATACGGGAGAATTCGTTTCTGCGGGATTGATGGTGGGCGCCTCCTATTTTGCCATTCAGAAGCTTCTGCCGCAAAGTTGGACTTATGGAAACGGCGAATTCACTGCCATGGGCGTCTTCTGGGCAACGATTATCGGGTTGCTTGCCGGGCTGGCGATTGGTTTCATAACCGAACATTATACGGGAACGCAGAAGAAGCCGGTTCGAGCGATCGTTGACCAATCTATTACGGGCTACGCCACAAACATTATCTCCGGTCTTGGTGTGGGAATGATTTCAACTACCATTCCAATTCTTATTCTTGCCGCTGCCGTAGTTGGGGCTCATGAACTTGCCGGGCTTTATGGAATCGCCATCGCTGCCGTAGGAATGTTGTCTAACACTGGCATTCAATTGGCCGTGGATGCCTATGGCCCTATTTCGGATAATGCCGGAGGAATTGCCGAAATGTCCGAGTTACCAAGTGAGGTTCGCCAACGTACGGATAAATTGGACGCGGTTGGAAACACAACGGCTGCGATTGGCAAAGGGTTTGCCATAGGCTCTGCCGCACTCACTGCTTTAGCGCTGTTCGCCGCCTTCAAGGAAACGGCCGGCATTGAAGTCATTGACGTATCGGCTCCTATTGTCATGGCGGGACTCTTCATCGGAGCCATGCTGCCCTTTTTATTCAGCGCCCTTGCCATGGGTGCGGTGGGAAGAGCGGCTATGGCCATGATTCAGGAAGTAAGNAGACAATTTAGGGATATCCCAGCTCTTCGCAATGCCCTCGAAGCAATGGNTAAAAACGAAGGAAAATCTTCCGACGAATGGTCCGAAGAGGATAAATCGCAATTCAATTCAGCAATTGACGCAGCTGAATATGGAAAATGTGTGGAAATTTCCACCCAATCGGCCCTCAAGGAAATGATTGCTCCGGGAATGGTTGCCATCCTCACGCCAGTAATAGTCGGTTTTGGGGGGGGAGCTACCATGCTCGGTGGTCTTTTGGCTGGCGTGACTGCCTCGGGAGTGCTTATGGCCCTCTTTCAATCAAACGCAGGGGGAGCTTGGGACAACGCCAAGAAAATGGTCGAGGAAGGGTATGAAATCAACGGTATTGCCCATGGCAAGGGATCTGAAGTCCACAAGGCAACCGTGGTTGGTGATACCGTGGGTGATCCGCTCAAGGACACATCNGGTCCCTCGCTGAATATCCTTTTAAAGCTGATGTCCGTTGTTGCCTTGGTTCTGGCGCCGTATCTTTGAGCTAATTTAATTTTCTCCGACTTTTTCGGCAAACTTCCTCCGACCATCTTCGTNTTCCCTGAAGTAGGCGGTACCCGCAACAAAAACGTCCACGCCCGCATCCAGGCATGCATCNACCTGTCCGGGCCCGACACCACCATCGACTTCGAGCAAAAAATTCAAACCCTCCGNTTCTCGAATCTCGGAAAGCNTGGACGCTTTCCTNAGGACGGGCTCCATGAAACTTTGTCCGCCAAATCCTGGATTTACGGTCATTAAGAGAATTAAGTCCACACTGGCAAGAAATGGCAGGAGNCCCTCCATTTCAGTTGCAGGATTGATCACTAAACCTGCCCGAATGCCAGCTGCTTTGATCACATCGATCGCCTGACCGTGGTCGTACTGGGGCTCCAGATGAATCGATATCAAGTCNGAGCCGGCTTGAATGAATGGCTCCAAGTACAAATAGGGCTGGTCCAGCATCAGGTGAACGTCAAAGAAAAGCCCTGATTCCTTACGTAAATCAGCAACGGTTTGAGGACCAAAACTCAAGTTCGGAACAAAGTGCCCGTCCATTATATCCAGATGGACCCATTTTCTGCCGTCATCTTCGGCAACCTTGAGAGCTTCGCAAAGATTGGCATGGTTACCGGCTAAAATCGAAGGAGCCAAAATCTTTTTAGAATTCCATTCCATACGAAATCATTTTGAGTAGTTGATGATCCCGAAGGATATCTGGCGAGCCAAATCCTGAGCCATGGCCATGTTCGCTTGTCTGGCATGAGGTAATGTCAGGCGGTCCTCTTTCAGAACCGAAGCGGAACCGGTGAAGATCCTAGAAAAACTTTCCTTGCCGTCTCGCGACAATTCCAAGCGCGCTTCAACCTCCATGCCAAATCCCGCAGCGGCAAGAGAATCACTCTTCTCAAAAACTTCCGGCGCGTTGGCGTAATTCACTAAGGTAATGACAGCCAACATGTCGGCATCTTCTTTTTTAGCCGCTAATTGAAGCGCTGATTTCGTGAGTAATTCTTCCAGAATTGACCTCCTTAAAATACCACTCATTTGCGGGACCAGAGAATCGTTCCGAATCTGCAGAAAGAAAGATCGCTCTGGGTACTCGGCGTTGGCAACAACTTGATACCTGCAGGCACCAAACAGCACGCCGCAACTTGCAAATACAGAAAAAAACAAAGAAATTTTTGGCCTACTCATTTGCGGCTCGCAATTGAGCCACTCTTTTTTCAGCGATNTTGGCGGCATCTGATTCGGGTGCAATGGTAATAGCCTCGTTGTAGTATTGGATGGCAGGACGATTTCCCAATTCCTTCCAACGAGTCATAAAATATTTACCGTACTCCTCGACGTACTTTCCCGCCTGAACCTTACTGGCAGCGAGTGTTTCTCTCATCTTTTGCCTTCCGGATTGAGCATTTTCTCTCCTNACCTTAAACGCATCGACTCGAGTTTTGTATTGAGTGGGAGTCTCGTATTTGCTGATCGAAGGAGGACTTTCGTAAAGGATCAGATAATCCTCGTAAAANTTTAATGCCTTGAGAGTCGAGCCTTGATCATAGGAGGGACCGGTCACCCGTCCGCGGTAAATCTCGGCCATGAGAAAATAAGCCTTTTCGCAGAGATAATTCTCAGGGTACAAATTAATCAACCGCTCCAAACCGTCGATCGCTTCCTCTTCCTGTTCGTCCTTAAGGGAAATCTCGGCAAGGGCCATCAACGCCCTTGGAGCAAATCTGGGACCTCGCNCAAGTTCGGCAATTTGGTTAAGGCGCAGTCGGTCCGAGCTTCCCGAACGGAAACGAGGTAATATCCCCCATTTCCTTGGCAAATCCTCCTTGGCCAATCTTTCCGCCAACCTCATCAGGGACTCTGCGATACGCTCAAAGTCGTAGTTGTTGTAAGCCTGAGCAATAAGTCGATGGTACTCAAAGGCTTTTTGCCAATCCCCCTTCCTCTCCCTAATTAAAGCGGCTCTGTAAAGAGATTCCGGACCTACCAAAACAGGACCGTCTTTGGTACTGACCGAGGCGTCCGATCTACGCTTCGTAAATTTCTCATATAGGGTCAACGCCTCGCCCAAGTCACCCTCTTTTTGACTTCTTTCCGCCTGCAAAAACCATGCTTTTGCAGTTTGCTCGTCATAAGGATTCCGGTTTTTGACAAAGAATCCAGTACCTGGAAACAGGAAATCCTTTACATCCCCTCCAACAGCGGATTTGGGGGCAGCGAACGAATCACCAAAAATAAAAAGGGAAAGTGTGAAAACGATCACTTGGGATATTCTGTTGTTCTTCATCATCAGGTTCATTCCTTGTTGTCGTTAAAATCGAATTAATGTTGCAGACCATGTTAATCCGGCGCCAAAGGCAACCAAAACCCCGAGCTGGCCAGAACGAAACCTGCCAAGCGCCCTCCCTTCATCAAGAGCCAAGGGCACGGAGGCAGCGGAGGTGTTCCCGTAATTTTCCAAATTGCAAAAGAATTTGTCCATCGAGATTTCGAGTCTTTGGGCAAGGCTCTCCACGATCCTGACATTCGCTTGATGAGGAATGACGTGATCCACTTCGTCCATGCTTATTTCATGCTTTTCAAGAAGTTCACGAACCGCTCTCTCCATCACGCGAACTGCTGATTTGAATATTTCTCTGCCATTCATCTTCAAAAAATGCTTGCGTTCGTTCAGGGTATCTTGAGAAGCGGGCAAGAGCGAACCTCCGGCCGGTTTATGCAAAACCGTCGGATCCGATCCATCCGCACCACACTGAAAGCCGAGCAACTCATGCCCCGCGCCTTTCTTACTAAGAACTGCCGCACCTGCTCCATCACCAAATAGTACGCAGGTCGTTCGATCATCCCAATCGAGAATACTGGACATTTTTTCAGCACCGACAACTAGAGCATTATGGTATCGATTCGAGGCAAGCATGCCATCCGCCACATCCAAGGCATACAAAAATCCTGAACAAGCAGCCTCCAGATCGAAGCTCGAGATCTTACCGAGCCCCAACTTATGCTGCAATAAACATGCGGTGGAGGGAAAAGACATGTCGGGAGTGATCGTAGCCACGATCACAAGGTCAATTTGATCTCTTTCGATATCCGCATCCTTCAAGGCTCTGACCGAGGCTTCCAAGGCAAGATCACTGCAAGCTTGGTCATCTTCGGCCAAACATCTTTCCCTAATGCCGGTTCGACTGCGAATCCATTCGTCCGAAGTGTCCACTCGCAGACTCAAGGCATGGTTATCCACCTTATTCGACGGAACGTATGATCCCATTCCCAGCACATAGGTCGGATTTGGGTTGCTCATGGCCTAATCGTCCACCGAACGGAGAGGTTCGGGCCGCAGGATTTCATTAGACTCACGAATATCTTCAACCACCTGCGTAAGCATATCATGCTGAACAAGGTCGAGGGCAATTTTAATCGCACCACTCACATGATTGCGATTCGAAGAACCGTGGGCTTTGATTACGTTCTTCGTCAAACCCAACAAGGGCGCACCCCCAAATTGTTCGGGATTAACTCTTTGCTTGAGACTCCGGAAAGCACCCTTGGAAAGCAGCGCCCCAGTTTTCCGGAGTGCGTTTCGGCGCAATTCCTCATCCAAAAAGGATCGTATCAGTTTGCTCAAGGACTCACATGCCTTCAGTACGATGTTTCCCACGAAACCATCGCAAACGACAACGTCCACGACGTTATCGAAAATTTGAAAACCTTCGATCAGCCCCGCGTAGTTGATAATGCTTCCATTGATTTCCTTAAGCATTGAATGGGTTTCATGGATAACTTCGTTACCCTTGCCCTCCTCCGTTCCAATGGTGAGCAATCCAACCTTCGGACGAACCAGTCCCAAAGCAACCCGAGCGTAGTTACTCCCTAAGATAGCACTCTGTACGATGTGATAAGGTTTTGCATGCGGATTCGCACCTGCATCCAAAAGAGTGAAATACCTTTCTCTACCGGGCCAAATCGTACAAAGAGCCGGGCGCTCAACCCCCTCAAGAGTTCTTAGCCTGATGGCGCTGCCAGCCATAAGGCATCCCGTATTCCCGCAACTCAGCAATGCATCCGCAGTCCCTTCCTTCAACGACTGCAAGGCAATTGACATGGAGGATTTTTTTTTCCCTTTTATACCCGCGATGGGTTTTTCATCCATTTCTACGATTTCCGGAGCATGATGGACTTGGGCTTGTCCATTCATAAGGTTGGGAAACTGCTCCATGATCGGATTTAACAATTCTTCTCTGCCAAACAAATGGAATTCCGTATTACGGGGAGCCAAATCCAAAGCTTGTGAAACACCAGCCAACACCTCTTCGGGACCTTGGTCGCTGCCCATTGCATCTATGGCGAGCGTTATCCGAGCCTCGGTTTTATCCATGCCGAAGCCCCTTTTGCAAATTAAACCTCTAAATCAAGAACTTGTTTGCCGCGGTATTGCCCAGTTTCGGGGTTCACGCGATGCGGGCGAGAAAAACTTCCGTCCGCTTCCTTGGCAAGCAAAGGGGCTTTAAATCGATTCGCACCGCGTCGTTTGCGACTGCGTTGCTTGGATTGTTTTCTTTTTGGCTGTCCCATGATGAAACAATCCATAATAGGATTTATCGTCTAGCCGTCAAGACTTGTAAAAGCAACTTGAAGGCTCAAAGACCAAAATAGAATGCAAGAACAACAATCGAGAGTAAAATCCTGTACCATACGAAAAGACCCAAACCGTGGCGATTCAAATACCCAACCAGCCAAAAGACCGAAAGCGCGGCAGAAATCCCTGCAACCAAACAGCCTAATAGCACGGGACCAAGGGCAAGATGCTGACTCATGAGGCTCCACTTCGTTACGGATTTGTAGCAAGCTGCGGCGGTAAGGGTGATCAATCCAAGAAGGAAGCTGAATTCCGCCGCTTTGCTCCTATCCAAGCCGACCAAGTACCCTCCCACAATTGTCATCATGGATCTGCTTGTTCCCGGACACATGGCAAAACATTGCAGGAAACCAATGAAAAAAGAGCTTTTCCAAGTTAGGTCATCCAAGGATTTCCCGACCTTTGCGGGAAATTGGCCCTCCATCCTCTTCTTCCGCGACTCCGCCCAGTGCATGAATAGGGCACCCGCAAAAAGAGCGATCGCAATGGGAAGTAATCCAAACAAATAAGCTTCGATCAGATCATCCAAAAAAGGGCCCACGAGTGCAGCGGGCAGAAAGGCAAGAATAAGATTGAAGCCCAGCCTCCGACCCCTTGGGTCCATTCCCAAAAACCCGAGAACCATGGACCAGATCTCCTTCCTGTAAATGAGACCAACGGCAAGGATCGCTCCGGCTTGAATCACAATCAAATAGGCATGAAGAGCTATTTTTGCTTCCTCCCCGTCCAAGTTGGCGAATTCGCTTACGATCACCAAGTGCCCCGTTGAAGAAATGGGAAGAAACTCGGTAACTCCCTCCACCAAGCCATAGATTACGGAGTCCAAATAGGTCAAATTGCTTTCAGGGCTTTGGGTCTCCTTGAGGTCGTCGTCACTCGTGGCATGACAGGCGCAAAAACTAACGCATATCGTGATCAGGATGGCTGAATAAGATTGTCGATTGAACATAAAACGCTCTACAAGAACTGATATTGAAAGAGACCAAACACTCACATTAGGCAACCTCTTTCTAGAACTACCAAGGATCAAATTAAATGGATGAAGAAAAACTAGTTTTCGAAACCGAACTTCTGATGAACGGTCAAGACTTGAATGAAATGCAGATAGCTGAATGCGTGAATCATCTGACCTCTGAGGATGCAAGCCCTCAACAAAAGAAATCTTTTTTAGCGGCATTGGCGAAAAAAGGAGAAAGCCCAAGCGAGTTTTCCTGCTTCGTAAGCGAATTTAAAAAAAGAGCGATCAATCCAGGGCTGGAACGCTTCGCCAATTCGGCCATCGATCTTTGCGGGACTGGAGGAGATCAGGCGGGTAGCTTCAATGTATCGACCTTTGTTTCATTTATGGTTGCCGCGGCCGGCATACCTGTAATCAAGCACGGAAATCGATCGATCAGTTCTCGATGCGGAAGCGCGGATCTTCTTCAAGCCATCGGGATTCCCCTGGATGCGCCTCCCGAGAAAATCCGCTCGGGACTTGAAACCTTAAATTTTGCCTTTCTCTTTGCCCCCAATTATCACCCTGCTTTCAAGAATATCGCACCGGTAAGAAAATTGTTGGCGGAAGAAGGAATTGTCACGATTTTCAACCTTCTGGGTCCAACCTTAAACCCAGCCAAACCAGCCCATCAGCTTTTGGGCGTGTTTGACCCAAAATACCTTACCCGCATTGGAAATGCACTGAGGGAAAACGGAACTTCGCATGGAATGATAGTCCATGGGCACCTTGCAAAGGAGAAGGTCAAGGGTGTGGATGAATTGACGGCCTGCGGAGATAATTCGGTCTTTGCCTTCGGTAGGATGGAATCCGAAGGCATCGAAACGTGGAGTCCTTCGAAATGGAATCAGAACACTTTTGATTTTGCAGATTTGAAAGGAGGGGACCTCGATGAGAACCTCCGGATTATGGAGCGCGCATTATCCGCTGATTGTCGCCCCGGATTGCTCGCCACAATTCTCATAAACGCCGCCACCGCCTTTCTTGTTTGCGGGAAAGTGGCATCTTTTGAAGAGGGAATTGATTTGTCCCAATCCCTCTTGAAAGGCGGTCGGGTCCGAAAATGGCTGGAAGAGGTCAGAAACTTTTTCGCCAAGCGCTAAGATGAAGTTTTTTGGAACGGATGGAATTCGTGGTCCATTCGGCGGAGAAACCATAAACCATGACTTTGCCGTCTCGTTCGGCAGGGCATTGGGAAAGTTTCTCAGGCTTGAGGGAAAAGTAGGAGGTTCGGTTATTCTAGGGCGTGACTCAAGACCTTCCGGTAAAGGATTGCAGGATGCTTGTGGCAACGGGCTCAGAATGGAAGGTTTTCAACCGCTGGACGCCGGTATGATTCCGAGTCCCGCTCTGGCATACGGAGTAATTCAATCCAAGGCCCATTTAGGGGTCATGGTCACCGCCTCCCACAATCCTCATTCCGATAATGGCCTCAAGGTTTTCTCTCAGTACGGATCCAAGCTTTCAATCGAGGAAGAGCAAATCATCGAAACATGCATCGAGCCAACTCTCCAAACCGCTCATTCGGATTTTCAAGCGAAGTTCATCGAAGTGGAAGGTCCTTACCTTGAAAACCTGCTAACAAGGTTTCCTCCAAATACCCTACGGGGCATGAAAGTGGTTTTGGACCTTGCCAATGGAGCGACGCAATCAACCACCCCGCGGGCCTTCGAAGCCTTGGGCGCCGAAGGGGTTCTGCTGAACGCAGGCGATGGCATGATTAACCTAGACGCGGGATCGGAATTTCCGCGACAGGCCGCTCAAAGAGTAATTACGGAAAAAGCGGATCTCGGGATTGCCCACGACGGTGATGGAGACCGAGTCGTCTTCATCGATCCGGCAGGTCAGGTTGTTGACGGAGATAAGGTCCTTGGATTAATCGCCGCCATTGCGATGGAGAATGGCATCTTGAAAGGCGATTCTTTTGTGGCCACGGTTCACTCCAATTCCGGACTTGCGGCATTCCTCGAGAAGATGAACCTCGTTCTTCACCGTGCCGACGTAGGAGATCGGAACGTAGCTCTTGAAATGAAGAGATTACGGTGCAATTGGGGTGGCGAATCCTCGGGTCACGTCATTGCATCCGACTATCTTCCCACCGGAGACGGACTGTTTGTCGCCCTGACCGTCGCCCATTACCTTGCGAAAAGACAAATCGATTTATCCAAGTTCTCGAACCAGGTTGTTCTTTGGCCTTCAAAATCAGGGTCTTTCCGAGTGAAGAAAAGAATCCCTCTGGACAAACTCCCGGATCTTCGGAACATGCTCAATCGATGCAATGAACGCATGCTGATGGATGGGAGAGCGCTCCTACGATATTCGGGGACCGAACCCAAAATCAGGCTGTTGGTGGAAGGAAAGAGTGAATCTTTGGTTAATGAAGTTTTTTCCGATTTGTCCACGTGCATAGAAAAAATATTGTAATTTTCCCACAAAACTATGGATTCAACGTTTTGCTTAAATTGCCCCAATGATATTTTCAAAGATAACCAATGATTGAGGAAATTCTCATCACTCAGCTTGATCCCAGGCAGGTCAAGCAGTTGGATGCCGCCGACAAGGCTAGCCTGAGCAACCCGGGATACTCGGTCGAGGTGTATGCGGCCATTCTCAAGCAGAGCCCGGGATGCCTCGAATTGAGGAAGAAGCTTCGGGCCCTGCAATTTAGAATTGCGCAAAGTTCGACCAAGGGACTTTCGGGATTATTGGGAAAAGTCACCTCCGCTCCCTTTATGCTTAGAGGGAAAGGCGATAAGGATCCGGAAGGCCTTTTGGTCAAAGCGGAGGATTTGATCGCCAAATCTCCAGGTAACGTACTCGCTCACCACATGCTCGCGGATGCTGCATCGGCGCTTGGGATGGTGAAAACTGCGGTTTTTGCCCTTGAAACGATCAAGAAGATTCAACCCAAGGACATGAAGAATCTTAAAGAGCTCGGCAACGCTTACATCGAGGCAGGGGACACGGAAAGCGCCATAACCGTGGGTGGAGAGATAATGAAGCTTTCGCCAGGCGATGGCGATGCCGAGGACCTCATGAAAAGAGCCTCCGTTGCGGTGGCTATGAACAAGGGCAAGTGGGAACAATCCGAAGATTTCAGAACCCAACTCAAGGATGAATCGGAGGCTCAGTCACTTGAACAGGCGGCAAAAGCTGTGACGGACAGTAAAAGTTTGGAGGACTTGATCAGGCAAACCTATGAAAAGTACGAAAAGGAACCTGAAAACTTGAACCACTACCGTCAGCTCAGTGATTATTACCAAAGGTACGGAGACTTGGAAAATGCCATTGCTTGGATCCAGGAAGCTCGCAAACAGGAAGCCGGTCAGGCCGACGTATCCCTTGAGGAAAAGGAGCGCCAGTTGACTGTAGAATATTTTGACAGTGCAATCGACCAGTGGGAAAAAGCCTTTCAGGAAAGTCCTAATGACGAAGCGGTTCGCAAATCTCTCGAAGAGTCTATTCTAAACAAAAAACAATATCAGAAAAATCAGCTCGAATCTCTCGTTCAACGTTACCCCAACGACTACGGATATCGCTATGAACTGGGCCTTATTCTCTTCGAGGAGGAAGATTATGATGGCTCCCTGCCCCATTTTCAACTCGCTCAAAGAAACGCCAAAGTGCGTTTGGACGCCATACTGCACTTGGGGAGAGCCTACAGCAGAAAGAATTTCAATGATTTGGCCATCGAACAATTCAATCTTCTAAAGAATGAAATCCAAGTCATGGATGAGCGTAAAAAAGATGCCATTTATGAACTCGGGTGTTGCTTCGAATCGATGGGGAACCAAGAAGGAGCGATTGAAGAATTCAAATTGATTTATTCGGCGGACATTTCCTTTAAGGACGTAGCCGACAAAATCAATGCATTCTACAATCAAAGCGGAGCTTAGCTTAAATCAGGTTGCCCGCATGGCGGAGAGGGAGGGATTCGAACCCCCGGTACCTTGCGGCACACCTGATTTCGAGTCAGGCACATTCGACCACTCTGCCACCTCTCCTAAAAAATCACCACTATGCTGATGAGATCGTTTCGAGCAATCCTTTACTTTTGCAAACGAGAACAGTGGCAATTTCCACGCTTGCCCGAATCGCAATTGCAGTTTTGGATATTTGTATGTCCAAGCCGATCTTAAAAGTCATCCTCAGCGCACTGGCTCTTCTCTTGGGGTCCTGCCAATCCAACAAAATTGTTTCGATCGATTTTTCAGATGGAACCTTCAAGGGCGAGGTGGATGAGGAGGGCGCCAAAAACGGCAAAGGCGATTATCTATGGTACGACGGATCGTCCTACAAGGGTGATTTTCTAAAGGACGAGAGACATGGAGTGGGTTCCTTTACTTGGGCCAACGGAGAAAAGTACGTCGGGGAATACCTTGAGGGTGTAAGAACTGGGGAAGGTTCCTATTTCTGGCCGGACGGATCAAGCTACGAGGGCTCTTTTCTCAAGGGAAGTAGGCATGGTGAAGGGGTCTTCACCTCCTCCGATGGCACGACGTATCAGGGAGAATGGCTCAATGACCAACAACATGGGAAAGGGGTTCTGGTTTTTGCAGACGGGCGACGCATTCAGGGATTATGGAAAAACGGAAAGATAATGACCTCACCTGCCATGCTTCCTCCAAAAGCCGAAAAACCCATTCTTATCGTTGAAGAAATTCCGCAAGAAACATTTGACCCAATCACTTCGAAAAGCGAACCGGAATCTGAAGCCCTGCAGGGAAAGCCTACGGAAGGTACGATAAGTCCTTTGATGCCCAACGACGCGAAGCAGGCGCCTCCTCCCATTCCTCCCACCTCCAAGGCTTTAACGGACGCGCCCGCTTTCGACCTGAACTCGAAACCTGCGGACAAAGAAATTTCCAACCCCATTGAGGATGATTCCCAGTCAACTGCGAGCAAGTCAGCGAATAAAAGCCCCGTTGGCATTTCCGAGCCAAGCGAATCGACCGTCTGGACAGGTACGGTTGAGGAAGCGGAAATTGAATTCACCACGGAATTGATCAATGGATTGGACACCGTAAGGGTCAAAAAATCGAACGAACCTTTCACTGGAACGATGAGAATTCTCAACCGTTCGGGTTCCTTACAAGGATCCGTAAACCTTGAGAATGGACTGTTGCACGGCGAGGAAGTTTTCTATGAATCAGACGGCTCCGTATCCGAAAAAAACGTTTGGGAAAACGGTCGTCTAGTCAAATAGATATTCAATCCATTCATGGCGTATTGCGATTCACGCAAACTTTTGCCAACCGTCGTTTTGCAAATTAGCTAATTCTGCACTAGATTTTTGTGCACGTGAATGAATCCTTGTTTCATTCGACCGACGTTTACTTTAGTAAATTCTTATGGATGGTACTTCGACAAAAAGCTTCTTAAACGCCCTGCCATTTGATCCCAGGGAATTTCCACGCGAAACGGAACGCCACTACATTTCTGCATCGCAGGAAGACTTGGATGAAATGCTTTCAACTTCAGGATTACGAGACCTCCCCGAACTGTTTGCGCATATCTCGCCTTGTGAGCTTTTTCGCGATGGCCTGCAAGTGCCCGAGGAACTCAGTTACGAATCAACCATCGAAAGATTACAGGAGTTATCCGAAAAGACTTCCCTCAAGACCTCCTTCATCGGTGATCAGCTGCCTGTCTGGTCAATCAATCCCATAGTGGATTTCGTTTCCAATCTGCGTCCACTCAGCACTTCTTACACCCCCTACCAACCAGAGCGCAGCCAAGGTACTCTCGTAACGCACTGGATTTATCAATGCGCAATATCAGCCCTTACTGGGTTTGAAGCCATAAACACCTCCTTGTATGATCGTTCATTTGCCATTTACGAGGCGATTGCGTGCGCCATCAGAACGTCCGACCGTCCGAAAAGAGTCCTGCTTGCCCGTAGTCTCTTCCCCAAGGACCTCGATGTGCTTGATACGATTGCGCAAGAAACGGGAATTGAGTTTTCCTTCGTAGAAATCGATCCAAAAAACGGACTTTTATCCCTCGAATCTCTTAAGGAGAAATCGAAAGGTCAGACAAATCAATTCGCAGCCTTCGTATTCCCGCAAGTAAACGGCTTCGGACTGCTGGAGAAAGTCGATGAGTTAACGGATTTTTGCCAGGTAAACGGCATCCGTTCGATTGCCTCCATTGACCCCTTCCTTCTTGCATCAGGGGGTTTGAAGCCTCCCGTCGAATTTGGTTTGAAAGGTGCGGACTTTATTGTTGGAGATGCGCAGCATCTGGCCATCGGAGCCAATTTCGGCGGACCCGGCCTGGGATTGTTCGGTTGCCGTTACCATGAAGGAAACAAACGGGATCTCAGACACACACCCGGAAGGTACATTGGAAAAGCCAAAGACATCAGCGGTCGCGATTGCTTCGTTATGGTGCTGTCCACTCGTGAACAGCACATTCGAAAGGAAAAGGCGACTTCAAACGTATGCTCCAACCAAGCCTTTCTGGCCACACTTGCCGGTGCCAATCTCTTATCAAAAGGCAACTCGGGATTAAAACACAGTCTGCAGACCGCCCTCCGCAATAAGAACAGGTTTCTTCGCGCGATTGAAAAGCTCGAGGGGATCTCCTTGGCATTTTCGCAATCCCCTTGCTTCAATGAATTGGTCCTTGAGACCTGCGAATCGCTAGAGCCCCTCTTTGAAAATGCCCGAGCCGTTAACTTGCAAATCGGTGTGGAGATAACGGGTCGATCCAATCTACCAAGGGCAAGGAAACTGCTCAAAGTCACCTTTACCGACAATCAGTCGGATGAGGACGTTCAGAACCTCATTCAATTTTTCAGTGAAAATTTCGAATCGTCCCTCGAACCAACAAATCTCACTAAAAATCCCCCGCTTGAGAATTATCTTCGTTCCGGCGACCTTGACTTCCCTGCTTTTTCCGAAGAAGAACTCACTCAATACTATGAAAAACTAGCGAGTTTGAACGTGAGTCCCGACGATGGTTGCTACCCCTTGGGGTCCTGCACGATGAAGTACAACCCGATGTTGAACGATTGGGCCGCGGCCCTGCCGGGATTTTCAAATGCTCATCCGCAAGCCCCCACGGAAGACGTCCAAGGCCCCCTCGCCATTTTGTTCGAAATTCAAGAATGGTTTAAGGAAATTACTGGCCTGCAAGGGGTCACGACTCAACCAGTCGCCGGAGCTCAAGGCGAGCTTGTGGGCCTAAAGTTGTTTCAGGCTTATCATCGACATAACGGCGATCATCACCGAGATATCATATTCATCCCAAAATCGGCGCATGGAACCAATTTTGCCACAGCCGCTATGGCCGGCTATCCGGATGGGATTATTTATCTCCAAGCCAACGAACGAGGAACCATCGACTTGGATGATTTCAAAGAAAAATTGAATGCCCATGGTTCAAGGCTATGTGGAGTTATGATCACCAATCCCAATACTTCCGGGATTTTCGAGGATGAATTTAAAATCATTGCTGATGAGACTCATAAAGCAGGAGGTTTGGTATACATGGATGGGGCAAATATGAATGCAATCGCTGGGATTGTGAATTTAGGTGCCCTCGGAGTCGACGCCGTGCACAACAACCTCCACAAGACTTGGACGATTCCGCATGGAGGTGGAGGTCCGGGAGACGCGATCGTGGGAGTTTCCGAAGCATTGGTTGATTTCCTTCCCGGGAAACAAATCGTCCAAGATGAAGATAAGTCTTATCGCACGGTTTCCGCCAAGAACAGTATCGGTTCCTTTCACAGACATTGGGGAAACTTTGGGCATAAGGTTCGGGCATACTCCTACCTCTTGCGACTCGGCAGGGAAGGAATCCCGCGGATGTCCTCGGTGGCCGTTCTTTCCGCGAGATATTTGTGGGAGAAACTTCGGGTTGCATTCGCTACGTTGCCCGCCAAAGCGGAGCATTCCGCAAGGATGCACGAGTTCATCCTCACCCTCAGCGAAGATGAATTCTCAACTTTGGAAAAAGCCGGAATTCCCAAGACCAAGGCGATTCCTCAAATCGGAAAATTGTTTCTCGACTTTGGCTTTCACGCACCCACGGTTGCATTCCCCGAAGTGTTCGGACTCATGATTGAACCAACTGAAAGCTACACCAAAAAAGAATTGGATCGCTTTGCGGATGCGGTCTTGGCGATCAAAGAGCTTATCGTCCAACATCCCAAAGTGCTTCTCAGCGCCCCCCATTTCACTCCCATCGACCGAGTGGACGAAGTATCCGCAAACCGGAACTTGATTCTCCACGAGACAATCCATCACTTGCCGTCTTTGCCTCATAATCGGATGAAACCTTCCATGCTTCTGGAATTAAGCATTTCTGAAATTAAGCAAAAAATCATAGAGGCATCCAAAGAAGGACAAGGTTAGGTTTGACCCATTGTCAAGAATGTCCATATTTAAACACCATGTCAGAAGAAACTGATAAACCCTTAGTGTCTCGGATAGGGCGTGTCTTTGACCTTAATTTGGCCATTTTATTCTTTCTTTTCATGAGTTGGGTGTTGATTCCTCACATACCTTCTCAGGATCCTATGGCCGTTAAGATAGTCGCGGGCATGGCTTCTTTTTGTATGACTGGAGTTTTTTGGATAGCAACCAATATGCTCAGGGTCAC
>NZLE01000036.1 GCA_002692605.1 Opitutia bacterium | reverse complement strand
AGGGGAGTGCGCAGGGATTCCTCGTACATCCAGCGTTTGTCGAACCACCCATGCTCTCCGAGGTAAAAGCCCTGGTCGGAGCAGTAGATCACGATGGTGTTCTTTTCCAGTCCCGCTTTCTTGAGATAGGCAAGCATGCGTCCGACCCCGTCGTCCACCGAAGCGATGCAGCGGAGGTAGTCTTTGACGTAGCGTTGGTATTTCCAGCGCACCAAGTCTTTCCCGCTAAGGTTCGCCTGTTTGAGGGCCTCGTTCTTGGGATCATAGGCGGCGTCCCAGAGCTTCTTTTGTTCGGGAGTCAGGTTGCCGGGCGCATCCAGTTTCAGATCTCCCCGGTTCATGGTCTCGGCTATGGTCATATCCTGCTGATAAGCGGCGAGAGTGCGCCCCTTGTAATCGTCGAACAGCGTATCCGGTTCGGGAAGGGTGACCTCGTCATATTTGTTTAGGTACTTGGGGCCGGGTTGCCAATTCCGGTGAGGAGCTTTGTGCTGGTACATCAGCATGAAGGGTTTGTCCTTGTTCCGCTTGGTTTCCATCCATTCCAAAGCAAGGTCGGTGATCACGTCCGTGGTGTATCCGACGTGTTTGATCACCTCATCATGCTTGCCGTCTCCGTCCGCATCCAAACGCATCGGCGGGTTGTAGTAAGGTCCCTGTCCGATCAGAAATTCCGAGTAATCGTAACCTTGGGGAGACATGTGCGTACCGAGATGCCACTTACCCACCACAGCGGTGGTGTAGCCTGCCTTTTGGAGAAGCTTGGGGAAGGTTTGCTGAGTCCCATCGAATTTGTTTCCGTTGACCAGGAAGCCGTTGGCATGGGAGTACTTGCCGGTCTGGATGGCGGCGCGCATGGGCCCGCAGATGGAGTTTGTGACGTAGCACTGCTCGAAAAGCATACCGTCTCTGGCGAGTGAATCGATGTTCGGGGTGGGGCAGTGCTCCTTCAGCCAGGAGTCGTAGGCGCCAACCGCCTGATAGGCGTGGTCATCCGTGAAGATGAAAAGGATGTTGGGCTTTTGAGCTCCATTCAGGGAAAGAGTTACCCAAGCGAGGACGAAGGGGATGAGTTTCATGATCACGAACCTACGGAACGCAACCGCATGGTCAAGCGCTCAACCGCCCGAGAATCCGCTTTACCGAAACAAGGGGAGCCTGACTGAGAATCAACGCTTCGTCAGACCGCGGAGGAATTCTCGCTTTTCCGAGGCCTTTTCCGAAATCCGATCCACCACTTCGTCGATTTCCAGAAATTGATTCCAGTCGATAACCAGAACGCGGGTGTAGCGGTCNATTTCCTCGATGAAGCGCTCGTATCCATCATGGAGCTTGCGCATGTAGTCGAGCGTGATCCCCGCCTCCGCCTTCCGTCCCCGTTCGGCAACTCTTTGCAGGCTGGTTTCAGGTTCAACCCTNAGGTAAAGAAGCAAATCCGGATAAACGAGGTAGCGTTTCATCAGGTTNAAGTGTCCCAAATAGGTATCATAATCCCGTTGGTCGATGAANCCTGCTTCGTGGAGCATGCGGGCAAAAATNGTATCCTCGTAGATGGTTCGNTCCTGCACCGCTCCCTGATCCGAATTCCAGACGATTTGCTGGTGCTGTTCGAACCTNCGGAAAAGCAGATGGATTTGCATCATCGCGCCCCAGCGATTCATATCGGCATAGAAATCCTCCAAGTAAGGGTTGTCCGTGACCGGTTCGTTGTAGGCCTCGTATGCGAGTCGCTTGGCAAGATTCTGCGCGAGGGTGGATTTGCCCGCCCCGATGATTCCCGAAATCCCTATGAACATGATTACATGAAACTATTGGCGCAAAGCAGTCGGTCAAGCTTCGGAAAATTCATTCAGGTTCCGCAGAAGGTTTGGTGGACTTTCTCGGATGGTTTCGGAGGAACTTGGTAGGGCGCCAGATGATCCGCTTCTTCGTAGGGACTCTCGAGCGCTTTCAAAAGGTTCCGGAATGGATTGAGGTTACCTTCCTCGCCCGCTTGCAAAGCTTCCTCAACCTTATGGTTTCGGGGAATGACGACCGGGTTGACCGAGCGCATGAGGGATAGCGAGGAATCCAAACTTCGTCCCTCCCCACCAAGTCGTTCCTGCCAGCGACGATGCCAAGTCTCGAAGGTTTCGCTTTGGTAAAGTTGATTCTCGGGNAGGACCTGCCTGCCCAGATCTCGGAAGGTATTGGTGTAGTCGGCACCGTTCGAATGCATCCAGTCCAACAGNTCNGTTACGAGTCGCTCGTCCTGTTTGTCCGCCTCGGCGAGCCCTAATTTGGTTCCCATCATGGCGAGCCACTTGTCTTTGTAGGCGGGTTCGAACGCGTTCAACGACTCTTCNGCCCCTGCGATCGCGTCCTNNCTTTCATCATGGATCAGGGGTAGNAGACTTTCGGCCAGACGGGCGAGGTTCCATTNGGCGACGTAAGGCTGATTNGCGAAGGCGTAGCGTCCTCTGTGATCAATCGAACTGAAGACCGTATCGGGCGAAAAGACGTCCATGAAGGCGCAGGGGCCATAATCGATGGTTTCACCGGAAAGAGCCATGTTGTCGGTGTTCATGACTCCATGGATAAAACCCACTCGCATCCAATGGGTGATGAGGTCGATCTGTTGGTCGATGGCCGCCCGAAGCACGGAGAGAGCTTTGTTTTCCTCTTCCCGGATCTCGGGGAAGTGACGATCAATGAGGTAGTCGAGGAGGGCTTGCGTCATTGCCTTGTCCTCGTGAAGGGAGGCGAACTCNAAGGTTCCCACCCGAATGTGCGAGCCAGCGGTGCGGGTAAGGATGGCTCCGGGCAATTCGGATTCACGGTACACACTCTCTCCCGTCGCAACGACCGCCAAGCTTCGGGTTGTGGGTATGCCNAGNGCATGCATGGCTTCACTGATGAGGTATTCCCTAAGCATCGGCCCAAGGGCGGCTCGTCCGTCCCCACCACGTGAGTAAGGCGTTCTGCCCGAGCCTTTGAACTGCAAATCAAGCCGCTGACCGGAAGGGGTGAGGTGTTCGCCCAGCATTAGGGCCCGCCCATCCCCAAGCATCGTGAAATTTCCGAATTGATGACCGGCATAGGCTTGGGCGANGGGTTCGATTCCTTTCGGAACGAGGTTGCCGGAGAGTAGTTGGGTTCGTTCTTCCTCACTGAGTACGGAAAGATCCAAGCCGATTTCTTCGGCTAATTTTTGATTGAAGAGCAAAATCTTCGGACTGGAAACCGGAGTCGGTGAAAGTTTGGAGAAAAATACTCCCGGGAGTTTGGAATAAGTGCGTTCGAGTTGAAATCCGAAGACAGTCATTCCATTTGGCGAAAAAGAGGGGAGATCAGTTCAGCTTGAGGTATTCGACCANGTCTCGTATTTGCTGGGCATCGAGTCCGAGCTGAGATGCCGGAGCCATCAGGGAGGAACTCATCTTTTTGCGTGATTTGACGTCTTCTGCCGCAATAACNAGATCCTCTCCCCCGAATACGCGGATCACCAAGGGGTCACCCTCCGCCTGAACGAATCCTTGAATTCGCTTATCTCCCTTCACGATCAATTCGGTGCCCTCGTAACCATGGGCCAAGTCGGCGGATGGATCAAGAATTGCCTTGAGGATGGTCTCACGGTCCTGTCCGCTTCCCCATCCNGCAAGGGTGGGCCCGAATTCCACCCCTACGGACCCGACCTTATGACAGACGTAGCAGCGTCCCACCTGCTGTTTGCCGTTTTGGGCGTCGCCCTTGAGGGCAAGGATTTCCCTTGAGCTCGGGAGTTTGGTTTCCGGACCGAAGGAGGTGGGAGCAAGTCGATCGACGTAGGCGGTTTCGGTGACGGCCCTGCCGTTCAGCATATCCTTGGATTTATAGGCATTCCAAATTCCCTGATCCCGTTTTTCAATGAAAACCTTGGCGAGGGAAGCGGTTTTACCCGTGCCTGACCGAGCTACCTCCACCATGGCCCGGGCAGCCTGAGGAGCCTCGATCAGACTCAGGGCAAAGAGCATGGAGCGTCGGATGGAATCTTCGAGCTTTTCATTCATCGCCCATTCCTTGAGCTCTCGGATCGAGGAGGCTGGGTGCAGTCGCCAGACCAAACCGGCGTAGGCAGGCTCAAAGACTGAGNCTTGGCTTCGTTTTTTCAGAATTTGATAAANCTTGGCTTCCTTGTCAGTGCATCCAATCCCAAATGCTTCGAGGTAATAGCGATCCTTCCCATCGTAGCGATCCGCGATTTCGAGCAGAATATCCCGAGAGGTTTCGAATGGGAGGTAACGCATGGCCAAAGCGACTTCACGACGAACCAAGGGCGAGGGATCCCTCGCCAGCGCCTGGGCGTGCTCGAGTATCCGATGTTCCTCATGACGGAGAGCCCGAAAGGCGCAGATTCGGATTTGTGGATCTTTGTCAGTCAGTTGTTCCTCGACGATTTCAAGCCCCTCGGGTCCCAATTTGGCAAGTATCCAAATGGCCCGTCCGCGAATGTAGCGGTTGGGGTCCCGTAGCAAGGCTTTGACGGATGGAATGACTTTTTGTCCTGCTGCCGCCAGACGGGCTCTTCCCAATTCCCTCACGTTCGGGGATGGGTTCTTGAGAGCCTCGATCTGACCCTCGGTTGAGGCGAGGTCGAAGCGGGGAATGGAAAGTTTTGCCCCCTTGGGAGCGATTCGATAAATCGCTCCGGTCTGTCCGACGTCACGGGTTCCGTGTCCGCCTACCCGGGCATCGAACCAATCGGCGACGTAAATCGCTCCATCCGGACCAATCGTTACGTCACTGGGCCGAAACAAATTCATCAGTCCGTTGATGGATCCTCCGCGGGCGAAGTCGGCCCCGGCAAAGTTCTTCTTCGGGTTACTGGTAAGAAAGGTATCTCTTTGAGGAAGCGCCCAACCTGCGCCCTTGGCCTGAGGGTGGTAACCGAAAAGAACGTTACGGGCAGGTTCGCAACTGATGACGTATCCACCGAACCGGTCTTCCATGATTCCGTTTTCGTAAAATGCGATGCCCGTGGGTGAGCCGCCTCCATAGACGTCACCGGCAGGAATCACGCCGGGATCCTCCTGCCTCCATTCGGCGACCGCGGTGGTCTGGTCGGGCATTTGATCAGCCCTCCAGTTACGCAAGCCGTTTTTGGAAGTGAAACCCAGGTTTCCATATTCCATCAACCAGGTCGTTCGGCAGGCTTGAGGGTCATCATTATCGTTTTGAAAGACGTCTCCGAGTGAACTCACTGCCTGTTCATAGGAATTTCTGAAATTATGACCGATGGGGCGCATTCCTGAGCCATCGGGGTTGACCCGCAGAGCCACACCCCCATTGTAAGTCTGTCCGTCTGAACTGGGTTTGCCGGATACCTGTTTCATACCATAAAAACTACCCGCATTCAGTTGCCAACCTTCCTTGTCGGTGACTTGAGAGCCTTTGTTGCCGTGATTGAAATAATACTGTCCGTTGGGGCCGACGGTCACGGAATGCAAACTGTGGTCGTGGTTGGCTCCGCTGAATCCGGTGAGCAGGATTTCCCTTTCATCCACTTCTTCCTCGAAGCGAGCATTGCGGTTGACGTCGGTGTACACAATCAGATCGGGTGGTTGGGATACGATGATTTTGTTGTCGACCACCGCAACGCCAAGGGGAGAAATGAAGGTTTTTTCCTGAACGAAGAGGTGCGAGCTATCGGCGGTTCCGTCCCCATCCTTGTCTTCCAAAACAACGATCCGGTCTCCATCCGGTTGGGTTCGTTTGCCCCGGTAATTCCTGCCTTCGGCCACCCAGATGCGACCCTTGTAGTCGATGTCCATATTGGTCGGATTGTAAAAAAGCGGAGACTTGGCCCAAAGCTTGACCTCCAGACCTTCGGGCAGAATCAATTCATCGGCAGGGTAATGATCGGCGTCGGGCAGGTTTTGTTGGGCTTTGGCAAGTTTGGGAATATCGATCGGTCGATCCGATACGATGAATAGGACACTGCTTGCTTTTCCGGACTTCTGATCGCTTCCTCCATTGTCAATTCCGGCAAGAGCGCGGAATTCAATGAATTCATGCTCTTTGGGCAATTCATAGTGAATCACACTGTTTGCGTGGGTACCAATGCCATATTCGATCTCCTTCCCGTTTATTTTCAAGGCTCCGCCCCCGCAATTCTTATGGAGGTTGACCTTGCCCCATCCGGTTTTGGCGGATTTCCATTTCAAATCGGTTAATTTGGTTTCATTTCCCTTGGCATCGATCAGCCGGGGGTATGCCCAATCCGACCAGTCGCAGGCATAGGAATCACCCCCGTCCGAAACGGTCAGATAGAGGTTTTTCGAACCCTTGATCCGCACTTTGACTTCCACCGCATGCCCTTTGGTTTGCGAATTGATGAGCTTGCTCGAGAAGAGAGCTTTTTTTACGTCAATGGGTTGGAGTTGCGGAACTTCGAATGAAGGCTTTTTTCGTGTGGTGGGGTTTGAATAGGACTTAACCCCCCCTTGGGGGACTTCCATATTTGCCGTCCAGAGGATCGCATTGAGAACGCAAGTGCGGAAATCGTCGTTGTCCCATGATTTATGGTGGTGGGCTCCGGTAATCCCAAATCCTCTCTGTCCGTTTTCTGCCTCTGATGCCCAGGCAACATGTTGTTTTTCCTTTCTTTCCAGTACGGATTTTCGAACATGCGGGTTGTTGCTGTGAGGCCCATCTCCTCGCTTGAGGGTATCTTCGGGTGGAAGGGCGCTGAGGATTGGCGTAACGCCTTTCAACCCATCCCTGAATCTCATGTGGTAGTACCATTCGTCCCTTAGAGAGAATGGCTGGACTCCCCGGGTTATCGGGTGTTTGGGCAAGCTTTTGAATTCAGCCGTCCAGTGTGGATTGACCGACCAGAAGATTTCGAAGTATCCGCCTAACCATTTTTTCATCATCTCGCCCGGAGTTCCCTTGGGAACTTCAACTGCATAATGAACGCAGACCAATCCTACCCCTTTATCGGCGAGGCTTTCGAATTCCTTGAGGTTCTTGTTAAGGGGATGTCGCCCACCTCCATCGGAAAGAATTACCACGGTTGCGGCATCCTTGAAAATCGATGAATCCGTCGGCCATCCTCCTTTGAATATTGCAGTTTCGATGGGTAGACGGGATTCCCTCGTAAGGGCGTTGGAAAGCAAGTCCACGCCTTCCCCCCAATTGTGAGCGTTGCTGCCATGACTGTCTTTCCCTGCGATCAGGACTACCCTCGTCTTACCAGAAAGGGTGTAGCAAAGCAGACCAAGGAGTGAAAAAAGAATCAATTGGCAGAAAGGCGGGAATTTGTTCATCATTTCGTTTTGAAGGGCTTTGGCTTGTGTAACAACGAAAAATCCTGTTCCCCAGAGATTTTCTTTGCAAGCGACTGTTTTTCTCGGAAGAAGAATTTGATTTGTCAGGCAAGTCCCGAATGGCTTTGATCGATTCTCATGGAAATCTTTTCCCAATTGGAATCCTTCATCATCAATACGATCCACAAGAGCTTCGGCGGGGAGCCTCTTTACGCAGAATACGCTTACCTGTTTTTGGCATTTTTGGTTCTTTTGCTTGTCGGGTGGGTGTCGAATTTTTTGGTCAAGCGGTTTCTGCTTGGGGTGGTCCGTTCGCTTGCCAAAAAATCCAAGACCAAATTGGGCGAAAATCTTTTGAGGGAAGGTTTTTTTCTGCGTCTTTCCCATCTTGCTCCTGCTTTTGTAATCGGCGCATTGGCTGATCTCGTCTTTTCGTCTTATCCTGTCATTGACGGTTTGGTCGACGTTTTGATCAATCTTTATCTCGTGGTCATCGCACTCTGGGTGATCGATGCCATGATCGACACCTTCTACATGATTTATGAAGGGAGTTCCATTTCCTCCAAGCTTCCCCTGAAGGGAATTTGTCAGGCCATCAAGATCCTGGTCAACGTGACTGGGGTTATTTTCATCCTCTCGATCTTATTGGATAAGTCTCCGTTATATTTTTTCTCGGGCTTGGGCGCTCTTACTGCGGTCTTTTTGCTGGTTTTCAAGGATGTGATTCTTGGTTTGGTCGCGGGGGTTCAATTGACCGCCAACAATATGGTCCGTAAGGGCGACTGGGTGGAAATGCCCAAATACGGTGCGGATGGAGACGTCATTGACGTCGCCCTGACCACCGTGAAGATTCAGAATTGGGACAAGACCATCACCACCATTCCCGCTCATGCCCTGGTGAGCGATGCCTTCAAGAACTGGAGGGGAATGAGCGAATCCGGAGGCAGAAGAATCAAGAGAAGCATCAATCTGGATCTTTCCAGCGTTCGTTTCCTCACGAAAAGCGAAATCTCGGAACTCGAAAAAATCGACCTTCTCAAAGGGTACCTTTCTGAAAAGCGCGCGGAAATCGGTAAGGAAGGCCTGCAAGTTGAGGAACACGGATTGGCGGCTCCCTTGCTCAATGGAAGAAACCTGACCAACTCGGGTACTTTCCGCGCCTATTGCATCGAGTACCTCAGGGCCCATCCTTCGATTCACCAGAAGGGCATGACTTTTCTGGTTCGGCAATTGGCTCCGACGGAAAAGGGCTTGCCGATCGAGATATACGTTTTCGTAACCGACGTCCGATGGGTTCATTACGAGGGGATTCAGTCCGATGTCTTTGATCATTTGCTGGCCTCCCTTCCGGTCTTCGGTTTGCGGGCCTTTCAATTACCCAGCGATTCCAGCCTTTCCCGGATGTCTCTTTCCTGATGAATTGGTTCGTTTCGAAAATGAGCTTGGTCTCCGTCGTTTTTTGCCTTCTCGGTTGCAACGAATCCAAGATGGAGTTGGCTGACTTCACCAGCGACGGATGCAGCCTTTTCATCAACGGTACCTTTGCCAATCCGGATCTTTGGGAGGATTGCTGCACCTTGCATGATATGGCCTATTGGAGAGGAGGAACCGAAGAGGAGAGGAAGCAGGCGGATCTTGCCTTCAGGTCTTGCGTGGAAAAGAAAACCGGGAATTCCGAGCTTGCGGAGGTGATGTACCAAGCGGTTCGCACAGGTGGGGAACCTTATTTCCCGACTTGGTATCGCTGGGGATATGGTTGGCCGGTGGGTCGGGGTTACCGCGCGATCTCACCGGAGGAGGAAAAGATGGTGGAGCAAAAACTAAGAAAGTTCAGGCAAGGCAAGTAGTTCTTTGTTTTGACCGCCTCTTCTTGAAAAAAGTTTTGGTTTTCTTTGCATTTCCGGGATCGAGCCCTTGGAGATTTATTCACAGAGACTAAATTCCCCCACAACCCTGCCAGCCATGATTTACCAGACCAAACTTTTCAACTCCGGGGAGTACGTCGTTCGGGAAGCTGAGCTAGGCAACGGCTTTTACATTTTGGATGCAGGTGACTTGGATGGCGCCTTGTCGGACAAAAAGGAGCGATCCGATTTTCGCTTTAGTTGCGTTCCAGCATAGCTTTCGCTCGCAATCCGTTGTCCTCGAAGTTGATCCTGAAATCAACCGCTTCCCAGTCGCCGATCAGGCTCAGTTTTTTGGGGAACTTTGGATCTGCGGGATGACCGAAGGCGGAGGATTCAAAAGTTTGAAATTCTTGGTTCCACAAGTATTCGCCCCCTCCCGGACAGAGTAAATCGGTCTGCCAAACCTTACGATGATAACTCAGGGGGTCCTCCCTCTTGAGATGGATTCTCCATTCGTTGAGAATATGAATATTGTTCCAGGACTTCCGTTGCAGTCCATTGCGGGCTTGTTCCCCCGCAGTGAAGTCGAAAATCGAAAGAATGGGGGAGGAAGCCCTAAACGCTGAACTCATTCCACTCCAGTTGCTTGGGGGGGGATTGGCGTTTTCTTTGCGCCCGAGAAGAGTACGGTCGATCGTCCGTTTGATCATTTCTTCACTTAGGCTGACCGTAAGCATTTTTGGAGATGGTACGTAGTAGAGGGCGATGGGAGCGGAACCTTCCCTGAGCAAGTCGTCCTCCACGCTTTTCCCCGGGGCGATCCTAACGTATCCCTGGTCCTTGTAGGATTTGTTTGTCCAGAGAGTCATGCTCGGGGCGGTTTGCTCGAGCCAAGCTCGCAGTCCCGCAAGAAAGGCTGTGAGTTTGAATGGATTTCTCACTTCAACGTTGAATCCGAGAGGGATGCGTCCGAGGTTCTTTTCCACAAATTCCTCACCTGCGCGGTATCCCTCCTCACGAAAGACCTTTTGCATTTCCGCGAAAAATGGAGATTCGTCCAGATAGAATGAGAAGGACTCTCCGATCCAGCCAAATGCGGTATTTCCAAGAGAGGGTGCCATGATCGCAGCCAGGCTACTTGCCTGTTTGAATTTGCTTGATTGCATGTCTATGGCGCTCGCCCAATGAAAAAGAGCTTCAGGGTGAGGGTCTCCTGATTCGGGTTTGAGTTTAACCTGTCCGACGGTTTGGATCATTTGTCTGTAGTCTGTGCCTCCAATCAGAGGCAAAACGGATAGGTCGCCCTCGATTTTGTCTTCTTCGATGATCAATTGGGCCGCGATCGGATCAAAGTAGCTGGACCAGTGGCTCTGGTATCGGTTACGGAAGAATTCGTAGGCTTTCTTTTCCTCTGCAGTGATTTTCCCAAGATTCAATTCTTCGACTGATTTGAGGAAGGCGAGGTTTCCGTATTTCGAGCTCTGCACCTGACCGTTGACTAAGAAGACCTTGCCTAATCCGGAGAATTCCTTCGCTTTGAGAGGAATTCCGCTTTCATGCCTCGCCTGAAGTTCGGAAAGAGAGGATGCTGCGCGTGTGCGCCTCGATGCGCCGATTCGCCATTCCGGCCCGCACCACCTGCGAATGGTTGCGTCGGTGATCATTAGGAAGGCATCCTCTTTCATCTTATCCGTAATCGGATAACGCATGCGAAAGAAATGATATTCTTCCAGAGAGGAAAGACTTTTCTCTTTTTCACTGAAAACCCCCGCGATCCGAGAAAGTTGATTGATCGAATTGGTTACCACTACGAATTTTCCGAAGGAAGCAACGAAACTTCTGATTGAACGATCGGCCGAGGCCAGGCCCTCGTACTTCAAGTGATCAAACTTCGGGATTCGACCATTGGCTGGTTTGGCATCCGGGAATTGATTCTGAGCCTCCAACCGACGAACTGCGAGGGCCGCGAGCAAGGCTTTCTTGTTTTTGGCTTCGAACACGATGGTGAGCGAAGTGCCCGTTCGCAAGAATGGATCGCTGCCTGTGATCGCAACCGATGAGATCAGCGTAGATCCCAAGGTGCGCGACAGTTCATCCACGGGCAGGCAAAGTTGTTGCGAGTATTTTTCCTTGGAGCGAGCGCTTTCCGCTCGTTGCTCGCCCAACTGGAGAAGGGGAGTGCCTTGAGCGGTTGCTTGGTCCATGACTTCCAGCATGCTTGAGTAAGATGGAAAGATGATTGCGTGCTGGTCGTGGGGAAGGAGCGAGGCGCTCGGGTCGAGCTTGGGTTTGGCGTTACCGATCCATTCCTTCCAAGGCATCTCCTCGATGGTGATCCCTTGAATCGAAGAGAGTGCAATGGTGCGGTTGTGATCGTCCGCATCCAAGCGGAGATCTCGATCAAGCTGAAGGTTTTCGCTGATGGCTCGCCCCCCGGAAAACAAATCCATTTTACGTTCAATGCCAACCTTGCGTGTCGGACGGTTTCCGTTCCTTCGCGAATGTATCGATTCTGCCACTGTTTTACCTTGGAGTTTGTGGAGTTTCGCTTGATCCGAGCTTACCTGGTGCCTGTACCATGCCGTACCCGGAACTTGTAAGTCCTGAAGCCATTGATAGCGGGTGATACGGTGATGGAGATAGGTTTCCTCACTTTGCTGCTCGGCTAAAAGATTTTTCCTGTTTTTAAGTTCGAAAGTGAATGGAAATGGTTTCCAACCGTCTTGGTTGTCGTATAAAATAAGTGTCCCTTGAATCTTTGACTTAGGTCCGCGAAAACACAGAATGAGGTCATCGGAAGAAAAACCAGGGTGCCTTCGGGAGGAAATGATTTCTTTTCGAAAGGAAAGAAAAGCTTCGGAAGCGTCCTTGGTTCTCAGGTAAGGCAGATTGCTTGGGAGGTACACTCGCAGGTTTCGAGAAAACTTCAAAGCGTAAGGCATGCTCGAGTCGATTCGTTGGGATGGAGTTTCTCCATCGTCGAATGATAAGTCCGAAACTTTCAGAGATAAATAATTTTCAGCCTGCAGCAGTAGGGGGATCAGGGTAAATGCAAGAATCGAGTTTTTCATTGTTTGAATAATGGGAGGAAGCGAAAGTCTGAGAATTTGGGATTATCAGGGATAAGGCGATTTTATTTTAAGCATATCTTGACGGAAGATTGCTTACACTTTGTTTGCTTGCTTCATGAGTTCTTCGATCATTTTTTGAGTTTGTGGAATTAGTTTGATCGCTGTGGCAACGTGATTTTGGTCTGCTAAGTTACGAGATTCATCGCGGTAGGTCTGAGTCGTGGA